>NZ_LWEZ01001338.1:0-563 GCF_001634945.1 Alcanivorax sp. HI0044 | reverse complement strand
GGCCCGCAGCTGCTCCAGAGATTCCAGCTGCTCCAGGGTCGCGGGCGGCCATTGCACATACCGGTGCAAGAACGCTACCCGGTACGCGTAGATGCCGATATGACGCCACCACTGCCCTGCGGACATGTCCTGCTTACCATCGGCAAAGGCATCACGATGCCAGGGCACCGGCGCCCGGGAAAAATACAGCGCCTTGCCGCTGTCATCGAACACGGCTTTCACCACATTCGGGTTAAACAGATCGTCAGCTCGTTCAATGGGTTCACACAGAGTGGACATCTGGCAGTCCGGGTTGGCGGCCAGATTCGCCGCCACCTGATCAATCACCGCCGGGGGAATCAACGGCTCATCGCCCTGCACATTGACGATAATGTCATCATCAGCCAGCCCCAGTTTGGCGGCCACTTCCTGCAGGCGGTCCGTGCCGGAGGGGTGATCCTCCCGGGTCATGACCACGGGCACGATGCCATCCAGCACATCGGCAATGCGCGCATCATCCGTGGCCACGTATACCTGCTCGGCATGGCTTTGCTGGCAGCGCTCTGCCACCCGTTCCACCATGG
>NZ_LWEZ01001337.1:0-879 GCF_001634945.1 Alcanivorax sp. HI0044 | reverse complement strand
GTTTTGAAATCACCAACTACCAGTACGATGGCCTGGGCATGCCGCTGCCCTATGAAATCGTCAACGGTGATGTGGATACCAGCCTGTTTGAGCGGGTGGAAATCGTGCGCGGTTCCAATGGTCTGATGACCGGGTTGGGAAACCCGTCCGCCACCGTCAACTACGTGCGCAAGCGTCCTACCCTGGATAATCACACGACGCTTTCTGCCAGTTACGGTTCCTGGGATAACCGCCGCATGGAAGTGGACACTTCCGGCAGCCTGACCGAGAACGGCCGGGTGCGTGGGCGCATGGTTGGCGCCTATCAGGATCGCAATTCCTACCTGGATCGTTACGAGAATGAGCGCGGCGTCTTCTACGGCGTGGTGGAAGCCGACCTCACCGACTCCACCCTGTTCACGCTGGGCTATAGCTACCAGAACAGCAACGCGGACAGCCCCATGTGGGGGTCGCTGCCCCTGTTCTACTCCGATGGCTCTCCCACTGACTACGACGTGGAAACCAGCACCGCAGCGGATTGGGCGTACTGGGACAGCAACACCGAATCCGTATTCGCCGAACTGCAGCAGCGTTTCGATAACGGTTGGGAAGCCAATGCGGTGTACACCTACCGCAAAATGGAAGGTGAATCCGAACTGTTCTACGTCTACGGCACCCCGAACAAGGACGAAACCGGCCTGTTCGCCTACCCCAGCTACTATGAAGACAAGGTCACCGAGCGTGTGTTCGACTTGTATGCTCGCGGCCCGTTTGAAGTGGGCGGCCGTGTTCACGAAATGGTCGTTGGGGCTAACTATGCGAAAGGCCGCATTGAGGAAACCTCAAACTATGGCCGGGGTATTGGTACACCGCTGACCCCGGATCAGGCTTTTGGTGGCA
>NZ_LWEZ01001336.1:0-1188 GCF_001634945.1 Alcanivorax sp. HI0044 | reverse complement strand
CCATGGTGCTCGGCCAGCGCCACGGACACCGCCGCTACCAGCGGGATGCCTTTATAGGCCGGCCCGAACAACATATCGAATTCCAGCCCGGATGCCATGATCGCATCCGCATAATAGCGACCCAGCCGAGCCAGGGCCTCGCCGGTGTTAAAAGTGCCAGCATTGAAGAAATACGGGCTTTTGCGCCCGGACTTCAGGGTAAATTCCCCGAACTTCAACGCCTCACGCTCTTCGGCAAAGCGCAGAAAATGCTTCTTGTAGTTCTTCATACTCAAGCCTGTGTACTAGCCAGTCTGTTCGCAACAGCGCGAAACCGCGCCACCACAGCGACACGGCCCGCCTTTCTCTCTTGGCGTGTTACCAGCCCAGCGCCACCTGCTGGGCCTTGATGATCTCGCCAATGCCCTTTTCCGCCAGCCCCAACAGGCTGTCAGACTGCTCACGGGTAAATGGCGCGCCCTCTGCGGAACCCTGAATCTCGATAAAGCCGCCCTGCTGGGTCATCACCACGTTCATGTCGGTGCCCGCATTGGAGTCTTCGGCGTAATCCAGATCCAGCACCGGAGCATCCTCGAACATGCCCACGGACACCGCGCCCACCAGGCCGGTGAGCGGGTCACTCTTGATCTTCTTGGTTTCCAGCAGGTGGGTAAAAGCATCCACCAGCGCCACACAGGCTCCGGAAATAGATGCAGTTCGCGTGCCACCGTCCGCCTGCAGCACGTCGCAATCCAGATAGATGGTGCGCTCACCCAGCGCCTTCATGTCCACCGCGGCACGCAGGGAACGGCCGATCAAACGCTGGATTTCCAGCGTGCGTCCGCCCTGCTTGCCTCGTGTCGCCTCACGGCCGGAACGGGTGTGGGTGGAACGCGGCAGCATGCTGTATTCCGCAGTCAGCCAACCCTGGCCCTTGCCCTTGAGAAAGCGCGGCACGCCCTCTTCCACGGACGCGGTACACAGCACCTTGGTGTTCCCGAACGCCACCAATACGCTGCCCTCGGCATGAACGGTGTAGTTGCGGGTAAAGCTCAGTTCACGCAGTTGGTCGGGGGCTCGGCCGGATGGGCGCATGGAATCTCCTGGTAGTCTTGGAATCAAAAGGGCGACCATTGTAGCAAACACCGGCGCCAATGCCTGCCTTGCACCCAACCCCGTCTCGACTAGACTAGGGAACCCGGCACCGCC
>NZ_LWEZ01001335.1:0-1898 GCF_001634945.1 Alcanivorax sp. HI0044 | reverse complement strand
GCTGATCGCGGTTATCCCGGTTTTGGCCGGTGCAGTGACCATGATGTTGACCGATCGTCACTTCGGCACCAGCTTCTTCGATGCCGCCGGTGACGGCACTTCCCATTCCAGGCCTTCAGCACCTTCCCACGGCTTGGCCGGGGCTTTCTCGCCTTTCTTCATGGCACACAATACGGCCACAGCCAGGAACAACAACTGCGAGAGGCCGAACCAGAAACCGCCAATGGAAATCCAGAAATTGTAGTCCGCAAACTGCAGCGCGTAGTCAGCGTAACGACGCGGCATGCCAGCCAGACCCACGAAGTGCATGGGGAAGAACAGCAAGTTGGCGGAAATCAGGGAGTTCCAGAAGTGCAGCTCACCCAGGGTCTTGTTGGGCATGATCCCGGACCACTTCGGCAGCCAGTAGTAGGCCGCAGCGAAGATGGAGAAGATCGCACCGGTCACCAGCACGTAGTGGAAATGCGCCACCACGAAGTAGGTGTCATGGTACTGGAAGTCTACCGGGGTGATCGCCAGCATCAGGCCGGACAGACCACCACAAGTGAACAGCACCACAAAAGCGATCGCCCACTTCATCGGCAGCTCAAAGGTCATGGACCCGCGCCACATGGTTGCGACCCAGTTGAACACCTTCACGCCGGTAGGCACGGAGATCAGCATGGTCATGTACATGAAGAACAGGGTACCGGCCAGCGGCATGCCCACGGTGAACATGTGGTGAGCCCACACGACAAAGGACAGCAGCGCAATGGAGGCAGTCGCGTACACCATGGAGGCGTAACCGAACAGCGGCTTGCGGGCAAAGGCCGGAATGATCGCTGACACGATACCGAAGCTCGGCAGGATCATGATGTACACCTCAGGGTGCCCGAAGAACCAGAACACGTGCTGGAACAGTACCGGGTCACCACCACCGGCGGCATCGAAGAAGCTGGTGCCGAAGTGACGATCGGTCAACATCATGGTCACTGCACCGGCCAAAACCGGGATAACCGCGATCAGCAGGAAGGCGGTGATCAGCCAGGTCCACACGAACAGCGGCATCTTCATCAGGGTCATGCCCGGGGCACGCATGTTGAAGACAGTAACGACCACGTTGATCGCACCCATGATGGAAGAAATACCCATCATGTGAACCGACAGAATAAACAGGTCAGTGGACGCCGGACCGTACTTGGTCGACAGCGGCGCATAGAAGGTCCAGCCAAAGTTCGGGGCGCTGGGGTTACCGGCACCGAACGCGCTCATCACCACCGAACCAATCAGGATGGCGAAAGCGAAAGGCAGGATCCAGAAGGACCAGTTATTCATCCGCGGCAGCGCCATATCCGGCGCACCGATCATCAAGGGAATCATCCAGTTGGCCAGGCCAACCGTGGCGGGCATCACCGCACCAAATACCATGACCAGACCGTGCACGGTGGTCATCTGGTTGAAGAATTCCGGATCCACGAACTGCATGCCGGGCTCGAGCAGCTCGGCACGAATTACCATGGCAAGGAAACCGCCGGACAGGAACATGGCGAAGCTGAACCACAGGTACAAGGTACCGATATCTTTGTGGTTGGTGCTGAACAGCCAACGTTTCAGGCCGGTCGGGGCGTGGTGATGATCGTGATGATCATCATGGGTTGCAGCTGCAGTAGACATTGCTATCCCCTCCCTTATTCGTGGTCGTTAACGTCGGCGGGCTGAATCAGATCGCCGGTGTCGTTGCCGAAAGCATTACGCTCGTAGGTGATCACCGCCGCAATCTGGCGAGGTGTCAGCTGAGCCTTGAAGTTGGGCATGGCACCACGGCCATTGACCAACACATCAATGTGCTCGTTCAGGTGCTCTTTATTGGTGGCAAATTCCGTACCGGCAAACGCCAGGCCGATACCGCCTTCACCATT
>NZ_LWEZ01001334.1:0-2161 GCF_001634945.1 Alcanivorax sp. HI0044 | reverse complement strand
GGCAGTGGCTCATGGCCAGGACCCGTCGCGTATCCGCTTCAAGTTCGCCTATCAGTACATCGCCGCGCAGTTGATCGTGATGGCGGCGGCTCAGCCGCTATCGCGCACGGGCGCACGCTTGGCGGAACTCAGAGCGGGGATCGGTAACCTGTTGTTGGAGGACCGTTCCCGACCTTCCAGGCCGAGAACGGTCAAAATCTCCAAGACCCGCTATCCCGTCGATCGTAATGCCGCTCCTCTTAAGTGAACGGCATTACGCCTAGTGCGGGGTTTTCTTTTTTGGGGGCGAGTTGAAAGTTCAAAGTTTAAAGTTGAAACGCGGACAGCAGCCGGAGGCAATCGAAAAACTCCGGAGCCGCGCCGCTGACGCTCTACTGAGCGTAATATCAATCTAAAACAGGAAGCGCGGCTATATCAGTCCTTCGGGTGGCACTAGCGTCCCTCGTGTTTTAACTTTCAACTTTGAACTTTCAACTCACCCTTCCCATAATCCCCTTTCACACCTGACAGGCAACTACATGCAACCCAGAGACAACAAACTCCGCCCGCACTTTGCCCTGGTGGTCGCCACCATGGTGGCGTTGGGGCTGGCGCATGCCTGGGTGAACCCTTGGCTGGCGTTTGATCGGGCAGCGATTGAGCAAGGGCAGGTGTGGCGACTTTTTACCTGCCATCTGGTGCATCTCAACCACTGGCACATGCTGCTCAATTTGGCGGGTCTGGTGCTGTGCGGCTATTTTTTCACGGATCTGCTTGATCGGGTCCGTTTCTGGAGCTGGCTGCTGTTTTGTGGATTGGTCACCGGCCTGGCGTTGTATTTTCTGGATACCGGGTTGCAGCATTATGTGGGGCTGTCCGGTATCCTCCATGGCTTGTTGGTCTATTGCCTGCTTCAGGGCTGGCGGGGGAATCCCTGGTTGCATTCACTGGTGTTGCTGGTGATTGCCGGGCGCATTGTCGGTGAGCAGCAGGCAGGCTATGACGTGGAGTATCTCCGTAGCTGGATCGACGGGCGGGTTTATGTGAATGCCCACCTGTACGGTGCCCTGGCCGGAGTGTTGTTGTTTGGGGGAATCACGGGTGTCGAATACGGCAGAAAACGCAGAACAGGAAACACAGAAAGATAATAAAGCATCAGGGTGCATGACCATCCTGTTTCCCGGGGTTTTCCTGGTGGCAGGCCTGGCGGTGATGTTCTTTGTGGGGCTCAAACCCGCCTTTCAATACTGGCAAGCCGGAAGCTGGGACCGGGTGCCGGCCACCGTGCTTAGCAGTACGCTCAATCGCAGTTATTCCGACGGCTCCACCACCTACAGCGTCAGCGCCCGCTACCGTTATGACTATCAGGGGCGCAGTTATTCCAGCAGCACCGTGAGCCAGTACGGCGGCAGCGATAATTTCGACGATTACTGGCAGCGTCTGGCCGGGCGGCTGGAACGCGCGCGTTCCCGTGGCAACACGGTCATGGCCTGGGTCAATCCGGCGAATCCGTCCGAGGCCTTTCTGGATCGCACTCTACGCTGGGGCTCATTGGTGTTTGGTCTGGCTTTTGGCGGCGTCTTTGCCTTGGTGGGGGGCGGCCTGATGTTCCTGTTCAACCGGGACAGCAAGGGCAAGGCGGATCTGGCAGAAGGGGGGGCGTACCACAGTAATGAGAAATCCGGGCACTGGTTCCTGGTGGGCTTCGGCGCCATTTTCATCCTGCTGCCATCGCCGGCCTATCTGGCGGTCTGGGACAAGGTCAGCGGGGGGGACTATGCGATTCTGATGGTGCTGCTGTTTCCTGCCGTGGGCGCAGGCATTGCCTGGGCGGGCTGGAAGATGCGCAGCAACTATCGGTTTTTCGGTCCCACCCCGCTGGAACTGGACCCGGAACCCGGCCATGCCGGTGGTCAGGTAGGGGGCGCCATCCACTTGGGCAAGGCGTTGTCCCGTGACACAGATATGGATGTGTGGCTGAGCTGCATCCGTGGCAGGGAGAGCGGCAGCGGCAAGGACCGCAAGACCGTGGAAGACATCCTCTGGCAGACCGACCAGCGCGCCCTGTGCCAGCCCACCCAGCAGGGCAGCGATATCCTGTTCTGTTTCGATGTGCCGGCGGAACAGCCGCCGTCATCCGGTAGCGGTCGCAATTATATCTGCTGGCGAGTCGAGCTGGAGG
>NZ_LWEZ01001333.1:0-1314 GCF_001634945.1 Alcanivorax sp. HI0044 | reverse complement strand
TGCTGCATGTGGATCGGGCTGGTGGCGATAAAGGTATGGATGCGCCCGGATTCAGCCCCGGCCAGCGCCTCCGCCGCCCGGTCGATATCCGCCGCCTTGGCGCGGGCCAGGGAACAGATAGTGGATTCGCGCACGGTGTCGGCGATGGCCTTCACCGACAGGAAATCCCCCTGGCTGGCGATGGCAAAGCCGGCTTCGATCACATCCACCTGCATGCGCTCCAGAGCCTTGGCGATACGCAGCTTTTCATCCTGGTCCATGGTGGCACCGGGGCTTTGCTCGCCGTCACGCAGAGTAGTATCGAAAATAATCAGGCGCTCTTTGCTCATGGGATCTCTCGCACATTATCGGGGTACTGGATCGCCCCTTTGGCTGCAGGAGCGTGCTTGCACGCGAACCAGGCTGGGCAAGGGTTCGCGTGCAAGCACGCTCCTACATCAAGGATTCAGATTTGCGGACAGTTTACACCAGTCGCAGGGTGCGCAGCACGGCCTCACGTAAGGCGTCCCCCGCTTCGCGCCCGGCAATGCCCTCAGCCAAACGAATCTTTTTGCCATCGATCTCGGCGATCAACGCCATGTACTCGGTCTGGCGGCCATTGCTGGTGCTGCTCATGCCCGTCTTCAGCACCACTTGCTCTGCCCGCAGCAACTGGCCCTTGCGGGTAAACACGGGGATTCCCAGCCAGCGACGCAGGCTGCGCACTTCGCCACCGCGAATCCACACATCCAGCCCCCTGCCCAGGGTGAACACGGTGATCCCCACAATGAGATAGCCGATCAGCCCGAAAATGCTGCCCATGAAGTACAACATAAAGCCTTCGCTGGCGGCGGCGATAAACAGCCCGGTGCCCACGGCGGCGAAAATGCCACCAAACACCAGCAGCGCCAGTTTCATCCCCAGGTGGCGGCCCGGACGGCTTTGCAGATGCAGGCCCTGGCTGGTCTGCTCCACCCGTATCTGCTCATTGGCGGATTCCAGTGCCTCCACCTGCCGCTCGCGCTGGTCGGCCATGACGTGGGACTCCGGCAGCCGGAAACGGCTCTCGCCCTCTCCTGCCACTACCGGGATATCCCAGCTGCGTTTCAGCTTGCGATCTTCAACCATGCCCTCCAGCTCGACTCGCCAGCAGATATAATTGCGACCGCTACCGGATGACGGCGGCTGTTCCGCCGGCACATCGAAACAGAACAGGATATCGCTGCCCTGCTGGGTGGGCTGGCACAGGGCGCGCTGGTCGGTCTGCCAGAGGATGTCTTCCACGGTCTTGCGGTCCTTGCCGCTGCCGCTCTCCCTGCCACGGATGCAGCTCAG
>NZ_LWEZ01001332.1:0-915 GCF_001634945.1 Alcanivorax sp. HI0044 | reverse complement strand
TGGCTGCCCCAGCCAATATCCGACTTGTTGCTTTCCTGTACCTGTTTTTCCGCGTTGCGGCGCTGCATTTCCAGTTCGTAGACCTTGGCCTGCATCATCTTCAGGGCCTGATCCTTGTTCTGGTGCTGGCTACGCCCGCTCTGACACTGGGTCACCAGGGTGTGCTTCTCGCCACCATCATCAGTGTATTCATAGGTCAGGCGAACCGCCGAATCGGTCCGGTTAACGTGCTGACCACCCGCGCCGGAGGCCCGGTAGGTATCCACCCGCATGCTGCCCACGTCGATATCCACATCAATATCGTCGTCCACTTCCGGGGACACGAACACCGAGCTGAACGAGGTATGACGGCGGCCGCCGGAATCGAACGGGCTCTTGCGCACCAGCCGGTGCACGCCGGTTTCAGTACGCAGCCAGCCGTAGGCGTACTCGCCTTCGAAACGGATAGTGGCAGACTTGATGCCGGCCACATCACCGGCGGACGCTTCCACCAGCTCGGTCTTGAAACCGTGGGCCTCGCCCCAGCGCAGGTACATGCGCAGCATCATCTCGCCCCAGTCCTGGGCCTCGGTGCCACCGGAACCGGCCTGGATATCCAGATAGGCGTTACAGGCATCCATCTGCCCGGAGAACATGCGACGAAATTCCAGATCCGCCACCATTTTTTCCAGATCACGCAGGTCGCTTTCCACTTCCGAGAGAGTGTCTTCATCCCCCTCTTCCACCACCAGCTCTAACAGGGCGGAGGTGTCTTCCACTCCCTGGGAGGCATCGTTGATGGTGTTCACAACCATTTCCAGCTGGGCCCGTTCCTTGCCCAGGGCCCGGGCATAGTCCGGATCGCTCCAGACATCCGGGTTTTCAAGCTCGCGCTCGACTTCGGTCAGACGTTCACTCTTCTGATCGTAGTCAAAG
>NZ_LWEZ01001331.1:0-1993 GCF_001634945.1 Alcanivorax sp. HI0044 | reverse complement strand
CCAATGTGTATGAGTGGGTGATCAACCAGCAGGGTGATGTGTCCACCTGGATGGGCATGCAGACCTCGGTGCCGGAGCCGCAGCTGCCGACGCTGGGTAACATCAAGACCTATGAAGTCCAGTCGGTGAAGCAGGTGGATGACGGCATGTGGCAGGCGGATGTGCAGGCGGAAATCCTGCGTCCCAAGTCCATCGGGCCGGACCGTTCCCATCTTCCCGGTATTGCCATCGCTACCTTCGATACCCGCGCCGCAAGCTACGATCTTGGAGACATCAAGGTGCCGGCTTCGCAAGTGCAGCGTGATCTGAGCGAAAACCTGTCCATGGCCTTCACCCAGTCCGGGCGTTTCCGGGTGCTGGATCGTTCGTATCTGGCCGACATTGAAAAAGAGCTGCAGACCGTTTCCCAGGGCAGTATCGCGCCGGAAGAAATGGCCCGTCTCGGTCAGCGTAAAGGCGCTGATCTATTGCTGGTGGGGACCATTGAAGACTTCCAGATTGGTGACAGTGATCGCGAGTTCTACGGCGCCAAGATGGGCGGCTACGACCCCTACGTCCGCGTGCGTTATCGCCTGATCGACACCACCACCACGGAAATCCTGTGGAGCGATCTCTACGAGTGGGACAAGCCGGAAGCCACAATCCGTGCCATGGCCCGCGAGCAGAAAATTGATGACCGCAACCATCCGGAACGTCTGGCTGACATTCTCTATCCCGAGATTGCCCGCGCCATCGCCGGCGATGCCACCGACGTGCTCTACCCGGTGCAAGTGATCAAGGTCGACGGCGAGACCGTGTTCCTTAGCCAGGGCCAGGGTCGTCTGGAAAAAGACGGCATCATGAAGGTGTATCGCCCTGCCGGGGAAATGAAAGACCCGGATACCGGCATGACCATCAAGCTGGAAGGCGAAGCGCTGGCCACCCTCAAGATCAGCGACGTACGCCCCGACTATGGCATTGCCCGTGTGGAAGGCGAAGCCGGTGCTCTGCAGGTGGGTGACCGCGTCCGCCCGGACAAGCAGGCCCAAAACGCGTCGGAGCAACCCGCTGGCCAGGCCGCCACCCCGGGCTCCTCGGAAGCCCCCCTCAAGTGGTAAACCCCCAACCCCCGCAACGCGGGGGTTTTTGTTGATGGGAGCAGGATTCCCTGTCGTTTTTTGTAGGAGCACCTCTCGAGGTGCGAACAGAAGCCTTTCCGCAACACCCACAGGTTTGGGCATAATTTATATGCCGGGGTTCGCACCTCGAGAGGTGCTCCTACAGGAAAATCAGACATTGCTTATATTGTGTTGTGATGGGGCAGGTAAGCATGCTTGTCATGACAGCTATCTATCACGGATCGCGTCTGCGTCAGGGGCGATTTTCAGAGCAGGGCCGGATTTACCATGTCACCACGGTGACCAAGGGTCGTTACCCCTATTTTTCCGACAGTCAGCTGGCCAGTCTGGTATGCCGCACGCTGCTCTGGAGCGACCTGTCTGGCGCGACAACAACGCTTTGTTATGCGCTGATGCCGGACCATTTGCATTGGTTGTTCCAGCTTGGGGAAGGCCAAGCGCTACCCGGGGTGATGTTACGGGTGAAAGGCCGCAGTGGACGGCTTTGCGGCGCGACTCTCTGGCAGCGGGGTTACCATGATCATGCGGTTCGCAAAGAAGAAAATATTCGGGAGATTGCGCGGTATATCGTCGCAAATCCTTTGCGGGCTGGCCTTGTGCGTTCGCTAAAAGATTACCCGTACTGGAACGCCGTCTGGCTATAGCCCCCGGTAGGAGCACCTCTCGAGGTGCGAACCGCGCGCCAGCGCGGAAATCGTCCGCATGACGATCAGGAATATCAACACTCGACAGGTTTCAGAAAAGATAGGCGAGCAACGTAAGCGTTGTCGTCTCGCTTCGCTCGGTTCGCACCTCGAGAGGTGCTTGTATGTTTGAATGCTCTTCCTGCAACCATGCAGGACTTGCCGGGGTGGAGGGACCAAAGGAGCATCTGA
>NZ_LWEZ01001330.1:0-559 GCF_001634945.1 Alcanivorax sp. HI0044 | reverse complement strand
GCGGACGAGCCGCCAAATCACGATCAATGCGTTTCACCAGCCCGCACAGCACCTTGCCTGGACCACACTCATAGAGATGCCCAGCACCCTGCTCTTTCAGTGCCTGGATGGTTTCCACCCAGCGTACCGGCGAATAGAGCTGGCGAATCAACGCATCACGAATTTTCTCCGGATCCGTTTCCATGGCCACGTCCACATTGTTGATCACGGGCATTTCCGCCGCATGAAAACGCGTGCCGCTCAAGGTCTCGGCCAGCTGTTCCGCCGCCGGTTTCATCAACGCGCAGTGAGATGGCACGCTCACCGGCAGCGCCATGGCGCGCTTGGCTCCAGCCGCTTTACAGGCCGCAATAGCTCGCTCGACCGCGTCCGCAGAACCCGCAATCACCACCTGACCGGGGGCATTGAAATTGACTGCCTCGACCACGCCGCCCTGTGCAGCCTGCGCACAGGCAGAACGGACCTGTTCATCATCCAGGCCCAGGATGGCGGCCATGCTGCCCTCACCCTGCCCTACGGCCTGCTGCATCAGCTGGCCACGGGTGCGAACCAACCGCAC
>NZ_LWEZ01001329.1:0-9209 GCF_001634945.1 Alcanivorax sp. HI0044 | reverse complement strand
CCAAGCCGGTATTGATGGAACGGTTTGGCATCAGCGACCGTCAGGCGGAAGCGATTCTGGAATTGAAGTTGCGCCATCTGGCGAAACTGGAAGAAATGAAGATTCGCGGTGAGCAGGATGAGCTCAACGAAGAACGCGAATACCTGGAAACCACCCTGGGTTCCATGGCGAAAATGAAGAAGCTGGTAGCCAAAGAGCTGAAGGAAGACGCCGAGAAATACGGTGATGATCGCCGCTCGCCGCTGGTGGAGCGCGATGATGCCAAGGCCCTGGATGAGACCGACCTGCTCAGCGCCGACCCGGTGACCGTGGTGCTGTCGGAAAAAGGCTGGGTGCGTGCCGCCAAGGGCCACGAAGTGGATGTGGAAGGGCTCAGTTACAAGGCAGGCGACAAGTACAGGGCCAGCGCCAAAGGTAAATCCAACCAGCCGGTCTGCTTTATCGACAGCACCGGGCGGACCTATTCGTTGCCGGCGCACACCTTGCCCAGTGCGCGGGGGCAGGGTGAGCCCCTGTCTGGCCGGGTGAATCCGCCTTCCGGCGCCAGCTTTATGGCGGCGGTGATGGGCAAGGACAAGGATGCCTACCTGATGAGCACCGATGCCGGTTACGGTTTCGTGGTGCGCTATGCGGACTTGCTGGCGAACAAGAAAGCGGGCAAGACGGTGCTTAATGTTCCCAAGGGCGCGCGGGTGCTGCCGCCACAACCGATAGCCTCCACGGCGGATGATCGCATTGCGCTGGTTTCCAATGAAGGCCGGCTGTTGGTGTTCCCGGTCAGCGAGTTACCGGAAATGGTTCGCGGCAAGGGCAACAAGATGATGTCGATTCCGGGTGCGCGTGTGGCCGAGCGGGTGGAATTCGTGCAGGACGTTCAGGTGGTTGGCCCGGACGATGCCCTGACTCTCTACGCGGGCAAGCGTCATCTGACCCTGAAAGCCGGCGATCTTGAGCACTATTATGGCGAGCGGGGCCGTCGTGGGGCGAAGCTGCCGCGTGGGTTCCAGAATGTGGATGCCATGTCTGTGGAACGCAAGGGCTGATCGTGCGGACATAGAACGGGAAAGGCCGGTAATGCAAAGGTGCAGCCGGCCTTTTTTCTGTGTGTACACAAAGCAGGCTCGCAGTAAAAAGGTTCGCCGGGGCGGTGGTGCGGCGAGTGGATAGGGACTGGAACTAACGAGGTTTGCGCGGAATGCTGACGGGTATCATTGCCATTGTACTGTTGTTGCTAAACACCTTGATTCTGATTGGTCCGATGCTGCTGGTGGCGCTGCTCAAACTGGTGCTGCCCGGTGCCAAAGCAAAACGCGCCTGTTCGGCCATGGTCATGGGGATTGCGGAGAGCTGGGCGGAGATCTGCAAGGGGATTTTTGCGCTGCTGACACCCACCCACTGGGATATTCGTGGGGTGGAATCCCTGCGCAAGGACACTTCCTATCTGGTGGTCAGTAATCATCAGTCCTGGGTGGATATCCCGGCGCTGGTGCAGGCGTTTAATCGCAAGACCCCGTACTTCAAGTTTTTCCTGAAGAAAGAACTGATTTGGGTGCCGTTTCTCGGGCTGGCTTTCTGGGCGCTGGATTACCCGTTCATGAAGCGCTACAGCAAGGCGTTTCTGAAAAAGAATCCGCACCTGAAAGGCCAGGATCTGGAAATCACCCGGCGAGCCTGCGAGAAATTTCAGGGTATCCCTGTCACGGTGGTGAATTTCCTGGAAGGGACTCGCTTTACCCCGGCCAAGCACGCTGCGCAGCAATCCCCTTACCGGAATTTGCTCAAGCCCAAGGCGGGCGGTGTGGCATTTGTACTGGCCGCGCTGGGGGATAATCTGGATGCGTTGCTGGATGTGACTGTGGTCTATCCGGACGGGAAGACCCCGGGGTTCTGGGATTTGCTCAGCGGCAAGGTGCAGAAAGTGATTGTTGACGTGCGCACCTGCCCGCTGGAACCCCGCCTGTGGCGCAGCGATTATCAGGACGATCCGGTGTTCCGTGAAGAAATTCAGCAGTGGGTGAGCGAGTTATGGCAGCAGAAAGATACTCGGATTGAAGTGCTTCGTGGCGGGTGCCAGGATCGTCCGTAACGGTAGGCGGTGGCATCTGTAGGCATTTGCCGGTCGGCTTTACCCGCGGGCATTATCCAGGTTGCCCGAAGGCCGTAAGCCGACAGTCCACCTTTCTGCTGGCGCCATCACCCCTGATGCCCTGAGTGTTTTAGAAACCCAGAGAGATGGCGATATAGGGGCCGCCCACGTCCAGGTCGGTATCCAGATTGTTCACGTCATCGAGCACGATATTCATCTGGCTATACCCCAGTTCCAGCCCGAACAGGTAGTCCGAGCGCCAGCCCACACGGGCGTTATAGTCGTTCATCTTGTTGCCGTCGTAGGCAATGGCGTTGAGTTCCGCCCCCACATAGACGCCGGGAACCGGAAGCTGTGCCCGGGCGCCTGCGTGCAGCATGGGTAAGGTTTCATCAATGCTCAGTGAGGTTTTCCCCGCCAGGCTGTTCAGTCGGAGTTCTCCGTCCAGACGGCGCAGAGTAAGGCCAAGATCCACTTTCACGGCATTGTTGAGAGGGCTGTAGTAGAGGGTGCCGTCCAGCATCTCCAGGTCAAAATCCGTGGCCACGCGAGTGTTGGCAACAAAATTTTGCCCATTGAATGTGAAGCTTCGGCTGATGATATTGCTGGCGCTGTCAGACAGGTCGATATAACGCAGGCGCACATTGGGAACCAGCGGTACGGCGTGTTCCACCCCCAGGTAGAGCACGTTCTGGTCGGCCTTGTTGAAGCCCAGGTCATCCTGCACGTCGATGTTGGCGCCGCCGGACGCCACATTGCCTTCCAGCTCCGTATCCCAGGTATACCCGCCACCATAGATCGCCACGCCGGGGGCCGCGTGGGCGAGAGGGGTGGCCAGTAGCGCGGTTACCAGCAAGCCTGCACGTTTCATGGGTAATCCTCATTGTTCTGGATTCGCCCCAGTATTGCAGCTGTGAGGGGTGGCACCAAGTGAAGGCGGAGTCTGTTATGATTGCGATCACACCGCGTTAACCGCTTGCCAGTGCCCCAGGGCGCTGCCTGAACCGATGATGACCCTATGTTTCTTGATGAAATGCCCGGCAAATTTCGTTATCCACAGCCGGAAGATGCCGAAGACAAAGCACTGCTGGCGGATATTCAGCGCAAGGGCTGGCATCACTTTGCCGTCTCCGGTGGCGATGGCCAGCCGGGCTACACCTTCAGCGTGGGGCATTTCCTCAACCTGAACCACCCGGAACTGATAGTGGTGGGTCTGAAAGATGCGCTGGCCAGCAAACTGTTGGACAGCGCCGCCGTGCGCATTCGTGGTCTGAAGAAGCCCTACCAGCCCTACCGTCTGTATAACGACATTGCCGACGGCCTGGAAGTGATGTTTCTGCCGGTGGCGTTTCCGCACTACAAGGAATATCTGGGCTTTGCCAACTGGTTCTACCAGAGCCTGCCGGCGCCGTACCCGGCGCTGCAGATGGTCTGGCCGGATCCCAAAGGCGTGTTTCCCTGGCAGCCCGGTTACGACACCCGTTTTCACCGTGCCCAGCCGTTGCTGGGCAAGGCACCGGCGTCACCGCTGGCCCAGCCTTAATGGTTTTTGACGGCCCTGCCAGGGCGATCTGTTCATGGAGAAAGAGAGAACATCATGGCGAATTCACTGCAGAAGCAATTGATGAAGGCGGGGCTGGCGGACGAGAAAAAAGCCCGCAAGGCCAAGCAGCAGAAGCGCGAGGATGTGAACAAGGCCAAGCGCGGTGAAATCGAGCTGGAAGATCCGGCAGATCGTGCCCGTCGCTTGCGTGAAGAAAAGGCCGAGGCGGATCGTCAGCGTGAAGCCCAGCGCAAGGCGGAGCGGGAAAAGAAAGAGATTGCCGCGCAGATCAAGCAGATGATTGAGCAAAGCCGGCTGGATCGTAACAACGGCGAGGTGGCGTTCCAGTTCGTGCAGAACAAGAAGATCAAGAAAGCCTATGTCACCGGCAAACAGCAGAAGCAGCTGGAACGCGGCCAGGTCGCCATTGTCGCTCTGGGTGAGAGCTTCGAGCTGGTGCCCACGGTGGTGGCGGAGAAAATTCGCCAACGGGATGAAGCGGCTGTGCTGTTGCTCAATGAACGCGGCAATGAAGCCGTGGATGAGGACGATCCCTACAAGGACTTCCCGATTCCTGACGACCTTATGTGGTAAGTGCTGCTACGAAGCTGCTGTAGGAGTTCCCTTCCAGGGGACGAACCTCGCACAGCGAGGCCATCGCCCGCAGGGCGATCAGGAAAACCAGAACGTAGCCGCTTGCGCAAAACGCTCATGTGAAGCGTGGTGCACTCTTCAACCAAACAGGCCAAACCCATGACCGTATCCCCCAAACTCGGCACTCGCCATTCCCTGGAAATTCTCAAGGTCATTCGCAATGGCTTGCTGCTGGATGGCGGCGACCTGGGTGAGGTGCTATTGCCGTCCCGGGAAGTGGAAGGCCAGACGCTGGGCCCCGGTGACAGTGTCATGGTTACGCTTTACAGCGATGGTGAAGGTCGGCCCATGGCCAGCCTGCGTACCCCGCGTGTGCAGCTTGGTCAGGTGGCTTCATTGAAGGTAGTGTCCACCAGCAAGGTGGGGGCGTTTGTGGATTGGGGCATGCCCAAGGACTTGCTGCTGCCGTTTGCCGAGCAGAAAGGGCCGGTGCGCGAAGAGAGCTGGGTGTTGGTGATGCTGACCACGGACCGGGAAGGGCGGCTGATGGTCAGTGCCCAGCTGGACCGTTTTCTGTCCGATACCTGTCAGGCGTATCAGCAGGGGGATGAGGTGTCGCTGGTGGCAGCGCACAGCACTGACCTGGGCTACAAGGTAGTGGTGGATGATCATGCCTGGGGCATGATTGCGGCCAGTGAACTGCGTGCGCCATTGCGCCCTGGGCAACGGGTGACCGGCTATGTGCAGCGCTTGCGTCAGGATCAGAAACTCAGCCTGTCCCTGAATGCGCCGGGGGCGGCGAAGAGTGATGGGCTCACGGAGCAGATTCTGGCGGCGCTGGAAAAGGCCGGCGGCGAACTGCCTTTGGGTGACAAGAGTTCGCCGGAAGCCATTTTCCAGACTTTCCGCTGCAGCAAAAATGCGTTCAAGCAGGCCATTGGCGGCCTCTACAAGGCACGCCGGATTGTCATTGAGAAAGAGCGTATTTTTATTCCTGACGTTTGATCTTTGCAGGCTCCGTGATTCCGTAGGTCGGCTTAGGCGGAGCCGTAAGCCGACACCCGCCTTCGCCTGGGATTGCTAAACCGCAATCAGAACCGGTAGTCCATTTTCAAACTATACTTGCGGGCATCCCCGTAGTATCCCCCGTTATAGAACCCCAGGTTGTTGAAGTACTTCTCGTCCGTCAGGTTGCTCACGTTGGCGCCCACCGACAGGGCGGGAGTCACCTGGTAGCGAGCCATCAGGTCCACCAGCGTGTAGCTTTCCTGAACAAACTTGTAGTTGGCGCTGGCCCCGGGGCGCGTCACGAATGCATAGGTCTTGTTCTGCCAGGATATCGCCGTGCCGACAGTCAGGCCGTTCAGGTCACCGCGAAAGCGGTACTGGGTGGACAGGCGGATCATGTCTTCCGGCGAAGTGGTGTTGAGCTCGTCGCCATCCGGGTCTTCGGTAATGCGGTAGGTGTAACCTGCCTGTACCTGCCAGTCAGGCAGGATCTCGCCGGCGGCTTCCAGCTCGAAACCGTTGGTTTCGGCACCATCCACAGCTCGGTAGGCCACGGAGTTGGCTGGCCCGCCGGGAATAGGCTGACCGGTGGATTCAGCGAAGTTATCCTGATTGGTGCGGAAGACGGCGAGGGTGGTGTTCAGTCGGCCTTGGTTAAATTCGCTCTTTAATCCCGCCTCGTAGCTGTTGCCTTCTTCCGGGTCGAGAATCTGGTTGTTGATGTCGCGCACGGTCTGCGGTTGAAAGATGCTGGTGTAGCTGGCGTACACGGAGTGGTGGTCGGTCAGGTCATAGACCAGTCCCAGGTAGGGCACGACTTCGCCGTTCTCCTGATAGGATTCGTCGTTCAGCGGTCCTTGCCAGTTAAACCCTGTGGTTTCCTGCTCCCAGTCCACTACCTGGCCGCCGGCAATAACCGCAAGTCGGTCGGTGGGTTTGAAACGGGCGGTGGCGTACAGGCTGGTCTGTTTGCTGTTTTGCTTTTCCACCGTATTGGGCGCAGCCCAGGCCGGTTTGGGAATATCGCCATCCCAGTTGAGCAGGTTGGGCACCACGTTGTTGAAATTAACCGGCGACTGGCCGGTGTAATCCCGTTCGGCATCGGAATAGCTGGCGCCCACCACCAGTTCGTGTTGGCGGCCGAAGAGGGCGAAGGGGCCGTTGGCATAGAGGTCGAAGGTGTCCTGGGTCTTGTCTTCCACATAACGTCCGGACCATAGCGTCTTGCCGCTGCCATCGCGGTTCAGCTGGCCGCCACCGGCGGAGGCCAGCTGGGCATCATAGTTGTTCTGCTGGTTGGTGTAGGCAAACTTGCTGTACCAGCCGTTCTCGAACTGATGCTCCAGGTTCACAAAGACGGTTTGTGAATCCTGGGCCCAGCTGCTCCAGTCGGTGGCCGGGTTCAGGTCCCGGTCCAGATCGGCGATGCCGCCGTCGCTGTAGAACAACGGGATGCCGCCCCAGGTAGACCCCATGGGATCATAGTCCATGTAGTCCATGCCCACGGTGAGCAGGGTGTTGTCGAACAGGTCCGCTTCAATCACGCCGTAGAACACCTGCTTTTCGTTTTCGTAGTGATCCAGAAAAGACTCGCCCTGTTCGTAGGCGCTGACAAAGCGACCGCGCACCCGGCCATTCCTGGACAGTGACCCGCTGGCATCGAACTCGCCGCGGTAACCGTCCCAGCTGTTCAGCTCCGCACCCACCTGGCCGGTGAAGTCGCGGGTAGGTTTCTTGCGCACCAGGTTTACCGTGGCGGACGGGTTGCCGATGCCATTGAGCAGGCCGCTGGCCCCGCGCAAGACTTCAATACGGTCGTAGATGAAGGTATCGGACAGGGCCGCTTGTTTACCCAGGGTGTCGATGCGGGTAGACGGCATACCGTCGTAAAGAAAGTTGGTGATTTCAAAACCCCGGGCGAACAGTTGCTGGCGCTCGGTATCCTGGCTTTTCACGGTAACGCCAGGCGTGCGTTGCATCACTTCCGCCACGCTGTCGAGGTTGAAGTCGTCCATCTGCTGACGGGTAATCACGGAAACAGACTGCGGCGTTTCGCGGGGCGATAGCACCATGCGGGTTGCGGTGTTGGTGGCAGTGGTACCGTATCGCTCCGAGCCTTCGGTGGTCATACTGGCATCGTGTTCATCCACGCTGCTGGCGGTGACATCGATATTGCTCAGTGTGTGTGGACTGTCGTTGGCGGTGGTTTCGGAATAGGCCGTGCCGGACACCAGTAGCAAGCTGGTCGCCAGAACGGAAAAACGCAAATCAGACATGGTTTCCCCCGGAAATAATGAAATGCAGTGGCGGTGCACGCAGGTTGGCGGGCACCGGAGCATGTGATGGCTGGGGGATACCTGGCGAAAATCACAGGCGGTGGATGATAATGGTTTTCATTTGTAATTCAAGATGGCGACAGGAAATGCTGTGAGGCAAGGGCGATGACGATGCTTTTAGCGCTGTATCTGATAGGTATTACGGCGGAAGCCATGACCGGCGCATTGGCGGCGGGGCGGCTGCGTATGGACTTGTTCGGGGTGGTGATGGTGGCCTGTGTGACCGCCATGGGGGGCGGTTCCATCCGCGATGTGCTGCTCGGGCATTATCCGCTGACCTGGGTGGCACACCCGGAATACCTGGGGCTGACAGCGGCGGCAGCGCTGGTCACTACCTGGGTGGCTCCCTTGATGCAGCGTCTGCGCATGCTGTTTCTGGTGCTGGATGCGCTGGGGCTGATTGTGTTTACGGTGATCGGGGTGAAGGTGGCCCAGGGCATGGAGCTGGGTGCACCGGTGGCGGTCTTGTCCGGGTTGATTACCGGCATCTTTGGCGGGGTGATTCGTGATCTGCTGTGTAACCGCATGCCGCTGGTATTTCAGAAAGAACTGTACGCGGTGATTTCACTGGGGGCGGCTTGTCTGTACCTGTTGCTGCAATTCACCCCGTTGGGGGAAATGACCATCACCCTGGTGACACTGGCCAGTGGTTTCCTGATGCGCATGCTGGCGATTCGCTATGAATGGCACCTGCCCCGTTTTCAGTACAACGTCCCCGAACAGTAGACCCGGGTTGTGGTGTCGCTTCAGTGCCAGCGCAGGTCAACCGGTTCGCGGGTGGCGAAGCGGGCCAGGTGACTGTCGATAATCTCACGAAGGCGTTCCAGCTCATCGCTACTGGCCTGGCAGTGCAGGTGTAGTGCCTGGTCATCTGCACTCAACTCGCAGGTGCCGAAAGGAAAACGAATGGTGCCCTTGTGGTCGTCGAATTCGGTTTCCACCTTGTGGCTGAAATGCCGGCAGAGCTTCTTCAGATAGAGGGAGGCATGGCCGGTGGCCGCAAATCCATGGGCGTGTTTCATGGTGGTAACTCCTGTGCTTTAAGTTGATAATATCAACTATATTGCTATTTTATTGACAGTGTCAACTAAATTGACAGTCGCGAGAACCTTATGCCTGATGATATTTCCGTGCCTCTTGCCCAGGCGTTCACGGCCACGCTTAACCGACTGCGCGGGGCCATGCGTGAACCGCTGTCCGCGCTACCGGTGTCGCTGGGTCCACCGGATATCGGCTTGCTACAGTTTCTGCTGAATACGCCGGGGGCCACCCCCCAGTGCCTGGCGCGCCACCAGGCCCGTGACAAGGCGCAGCTCACCCGCAAGATCAAGGCACTGGAAGCGCAGGGGCTGATACGCCGGGAAGCCGACCCGCATGATGGCCGCAAGGTGCGCCTGTTCCTCAGCGAGCAGGGGCAGGCCATGGCGGATGCCGCTGAGCAGGTTCGCCGGGCGGCGTTTGCCGAGCTTCTGCAAGGCTTGAGCCGCAGTGAGCAAGAGCAGTTGCTCGGGTTGTTGCAGAAATGTCAGCAGCCGCTTGAATGACCCCCTGCGCAAAGCGTGCACAAAGTGATGGCCGTCGCCTTTTTGCATGGGTAAGGTTTGCCATACTGTTCCCCTCTGAACAGGGATGATTGACGATA
>NZ_LWEZ01001328.1:0-32099 GCF_001634945.1 Alcanivorax sp. HI0044 | reverse complement strand
AACTGCCCTTTCTGGCTGGTATTGGCCTGATAGGGCAATAGGTTGGATGTGTATTGGTCTACACCCACGTTCAGGCCAAAGTAAATGGGCTTGTCGATGCTGGAAATGCCGGCGACGCGGCTTTTGAAGCCGATTAATAATAGTTCGGAACTGGTGTCAGAGAGGATATCATTCTCTCGCTCCAAAGGGTCTGTTCCTCCCAGTGATTTGGCACGTAATTCCTGGTCGCCATACTGCACAATGACTCCCAGTTCGCCCTCCGGGGAGCGGGCCATGGCGGCCGGGTTGTAGTACACCGACCAGCTGTTGGATGCAAAAGGACTGAATGCCAAGGCAGTGCCGGCATTCATCGGGCCTAGCCCATAAGTGCTCGCTCCGTCGCCAGCACCGCCAATGGCCAAGCCGGGTGAGAGCAATGCTGTAGTGCACGTGAAGAAAAGGAGAGGTAACCGTTTTGTTTTTTTTGCAGACATTTCAGGCTCCTAAAGGGGGCTGTTCTGGTTATAGATGGTGAGTTGTTCTGATTTTCTGTTTGTTTGGTTAAACAACCAATATTGGTCTCAGGCTTAGCTGTCTGTGTCCATGACTGTAATGACGTTGTGCTCTGGCGCTCCGGTAATGTCACACATTAATGCGTGACGCCCAGTCGTCGTCTATGACGAGATGCCGTGTTCTGTTGCTGACCAGGCATGGGTTATCGAGTGGTGTAACGCCTCCTGGGCAGCGCTAAAGCGCACGGTCAACTGGATCTGGAGAGCTCTGCTGGCGTGACATGTACAAGCAGGCTCCACACTTTCTCTGGCACAGTCACTGAGAATTGTTATCTGTTTGTTTTGCCGGAATGCCCTTCTCTGGCAGCTGGGGATGTGGCTCACAGGCTTGTCTCCCGCCGTCGTGTCTGCTGGGAGTGTGCCCGGCCAGTACACTGAACCGGTAGTGATCCATCGGTAAATGCTTGGCTCGCCACAGCATTTCCAGAGAGGTAGAGGGCCGCAGCATTGGCGCGTCACCATGATGGTCGAAGTAATAACTGTTCGACAGCGCGCAGTTGTGGTTAAGGAACACGGTGTTTTGCTGGCGTTTCTGGATATTGCGGAAATACGCGTCATGGACGGACTGACGTATTTCCACTTGGCTGGCTCCACGTCGGTTGGCTTCGCGAATACAGCGAGAGAGGTGGATGGCATTCCCTTCGACCATCTTGAAGTAAGAGGTGCCGATAAGGGCATAGGGACCGAGCATGATGTAAAAGTTCGGGTAGCCCGGAATGGTCAACCCTTCATAGGCCTGGTAACGGTAGTCATGCCAGAAATCGCCCAAATTGATGTTGTTGCTGCCGATGACGTCGAACGAGGGAATATTTCCTTTCTCGAAGGTTTTGTAACCGGTGGCGAGGATCAAGGTATCTATGCGTCGTGAGCGGCCGTCTTCGGTGGTGATGCCACGGGAGGTGATGCGTTTGATCGGCGTCGTCACCAGCTCGACGTTGTCCCGGCCGAAGGTGCGGAAATAGTCGTTGGAGAAGGTTGGTCTTTTACAGCCGAAGCCGTATTTCGGTGTCAGTTTCTCCCACAGGTCTTTGCGGTTGGGCAGTTGTTCGCGCAAGTTGTTTATGCCCGCCTTTTCGCACATGCGGACCAGCCAGGGGGCCTGGCGATAATAAATTGCTGAAAGCACCATCAGGGTTTCACTGGCGGTATCGGTGGCGCCCCGAAGGGTGCGTTGCAGGCCCGGTACGGTTCGGAACAGAGTCTTGAGCCAGCCGGGCAGGCTATGATCGGGTTTTTTCAGTACCCAGATGGGGGTGCGCTGGTAGACATCCAATTGGCGGGCCTTGCCGGCAATTTTCGGAATCAGTTGCACTGCAGTGGCGCCAGTGCCTATTACCGCTACTCGCTTGTCACTAAGATCAAGGTCATCTGGCCAGCGTGCAGTGTGAATGACATTGCCCTGGAACGTATCAAGCCCTTCAATATCTGGCATCTTGGGTGATATCAAACCGCCACAGGCCGAGACAATATGGCGTGCACTAAGTCGCCTGCCATCCGTAAGATCGATCAACCAGACATGGCTGTCGAGATCAAAACGGGCGCTAGCGACTTCGACACCAAAGCGAATCAGTGGGTAGATGCCATACTTGCTTGTTACCTGTCTTGTATACTGGTAAAGCTCGTTTCCCGGCGCAAAAACGCGAGACCAATTTGCGTTTTGTTCGAAGGAAAATGAATAGGTAAACGAGGTAATGTCGACAGCGATTCCCGGATAACGGTTGTCGCGCCAGGTTCCTCCCACATCCTTGCTTCGCTCAAGGATCAAGATATCTTTGATGCCATCGGCACGCAGCTGGATTGCCGCACCAATTCCAGAAATTCCCGCGCCGATGATAATGACTTCATGATCAGGAGTAACGCTGGGACGAGGGTTATGGATTGCAACAGCAGCCATATTCATGATGCAACCTCAACTATGGCGCTATCGCTAGCATTGACCGTTTGGGATGGGGCTTTGCCGACGTTATTGCTGGTCAGATACTTTTCCAGAATTCGGACGATGGTAGGGAAGTCCTGCTTTGCCTCTGGTAGCAAAAAGGTGAATACGGGCCACACGTGCGGCATATCATCGCGCTCCAGAACCTGCACGGGCACCCCCGCATCTCGCGCGCATTGTGCTGCTGCATGGGTATCGTCGCGCAGACACTCTTCGCTACTGACAGTGAAAAGTAGAGGGGGCAAGCCGGTGAAATCCGCGGTGATTGGTGAGGCATACGGGTGAGCGGGGTCCGCGCCGGCCAGATAGATATCCGTTGCCACCTCAATCATGCCATGGGAAAGCATGGTATCGCTGTCGCTATTCGCCTGTCTGGACATCAGGGTGCCTCGCGCATCCGATGCCGGCGAAATGGCGAGGGCGCAAGCCGGCATTTTCAGCAGCTGATCACGGGCACGCAGCAATGTGACTAACGTCAGGTTGCCTCCCGCAGAGTCTCCCGCAATGACCACAGGGCGAGGGTCTGCGATCAGTTCACGATACACATTAAAGGCGTCATCCGTTGCTGCCGGGAAGGGGTGCTCAGGGGCTAGTCGGTAATCCGGAAGAAAGACCCGCGCATTCAGGGCGTGAGCCAAACGGCCACAAAAGTGGTGATAGGTATCAAGCCGCCCGCCGATGAAGGCGCCACCATGCAGGTAGAGTATGGTGATTTGTGGGTCTGCGGTGCCTAGCCAGTGGCCAGCTATTCCTGCAACCTTGCCTCGCTTGAGTCGCACTCCGCGTGGCAGCAGAGAGGGGGCCAAAGGCGCGTTCATCACCCTGCGAAGATGTCTTACCAGTTTGTCCGGGTCGCGTATATCACGCTTCATGCCGGCGCGAAAAAGTAGCTTCAAAATTGTTGTAGGAATGGAGGCCATATTGAATTCCTTGCGTGTTTCGTTTCCACTAATGCGGTTTAATCAGCCAGCATTCTGTAAGCTTCGCCAATCGCGCGGGCGTATAGTCGTGGCGTCAGGCGTTTCAACCGCCAGGCAAGCCGGCCGTCAATTTGTGGCAGCATGTAAAGCTCACCTCGATCAAGGGCACTGAGGGTCTGTCGGGCCACCTGGTCGGCGTTGGTGAGGGCATAGCGGGTCATCGCTGAACGGGCAAAGTCACGGCGACGTTCAGGCAGGCGCCCATTCTCGACGATATTGGTCGGGACCACGGTTGGGCACAGGGCCGTGATTTTTACGCCGGTACCGGTCAGTTCAGAAGACAGCGTTTCGGACAGGGCCAGCACCCCCGCCTTGGTGACGTTGTAGGCGGCCATTTCCGGGGCGGACCCGAATGCGGCAGCAGAGGCCACATTGATGATGCCTCCATAGCCCAGATCGCGAAGCTGAGGGGCAAAATAATGGCAGCCGTGAATAACTCCCCATAGATTGACGTTCATGCACCAGTGCCAATCTTCAAGTGACACCTCGCCGATTGGGCCACCGAGGCCGACGCCGGCGTTGTTGATTACCAGGGTTACCGGCCTGCCGAGCAAAGGCTCGGCATTTTCCGCCAGGTATGCCATCTGTTTTTCATCGCCGACATCACACCCCAGGGCTACCGCGTGAGTACCGAGTGCTCGCAGGCTGATCGCCACCTGTTCGGCGCGCTCTTCATTGATATCGACACACAGTACCGAACCGCCTCGACGGGCAACTTCGTAAGCAAAGCTACGACCGATGCCGCTACCCGCCCCGGTGATGACAGCTGCCGCCTGAGTTGACGGGTGCAAGGGTTTCTTTTTCATGCCTGCCCCCATGCGGGTTCAGGTTGTGGCGTTTCGAATGTACCGTGTACATTGTTGGCTCGGTGGTCTCTGAGCGCTTGATAGGCCTTATGAGGGTCGCCAGTTCTTTCGTAGGCGCGTTTCCAGATCCGGATTACATCACGGTTATCGTCATCCCACGGGTGGAAAGTGGGGGAGAAATAGGGGGGCACGCCAGCGAGTACCTTGGAAAGAATGCCGGGACGCCAGAACAGGACTTTGGTCATTTTGGCGGCGGACCACAAATTCAGAATTTGACGATCCTTGTAGAGCAGATAGGTCTGGTTGCCGATCATAATGGGGAAGCCCAGGGCAATGGCCAGTAGCATGCCACTGATACGCAGTCGGTAACTGCGGTAGCCACCACCACTGGCATCGACGAAGACGTCATAACTGACGCTCTTGTGCTCGGTTTCTTCGACAAAGTGCCAGTAGAGCATGGCACGCAAATCCGGGTGGGTTTCGTCAAACAGCTCCGGGTGCTCAAGCAGTACCGAGGAAATAATGGCCGTGAAATGTTCAAACGCCGCTGCGATGGAGCTCTGCATATCGTCACTGAGGCGGTGTTGGAGTTGCTTACGGATCAGCTTGAACACGCCTTCAACCTTGTCGATGGGAACCCCGTGTTGCACGCCGATGGCGTTCATTTCATCGTGCTCACGAGCATGAATGCGCTCCTGGCGAATGAATTCTTTAGCTGCGTTCAGCACTTCTGGATCGTCAAGCTTGCCAAGCTGCCGTCTTGCAGAATTCATCACCCAGCGTTCACCGTCGGGGACGGCGGCGAGAATGGCATTCATCCAGTGAGTGGACCACGGGTCGTTGCGAAACCAGTGGCGAGCCACGTTTTCGATGTTCATGGGAAAGTGAATGTCACGGGTTACAACCTCGTCGTAACCAATCTTGCGGTTTGCCAGAGCCATTGGATCGCTCCCAAGTAAAGTGCATTCATTGGACTTTATTTGTATGACCAACCAAATTCAAGATTATAAGGTAGACAGCGTGTTTTTATCTGTATAGATCGAATAGTGCCATCGGCCAGGAAGGCTGGGCCGACTTTAAAAGGAATGCTAGAATCAAAGGCTTACAGCATGGGAGTGCCTTGTGGGAAGAAAGAAAAATCAGGTAACGCCGGTGGCGGAGGCGGATCGAGTGTTTGTGCTCGGTGCTGCAGCTCGTCTATTTCGTCAAAAGGGGTTCGATAAAACCACCGTTAAAGAAATCGCCGAGGCTTGTGGCATGCTGCCTGGCAGCTTGCATTACCGTTACCCCTCCAAGGAAAGCATTCTGGTCGACTTGATGCGCCTTGCGCTTGAGCAAGCGTCTACGGCCTTGTCTGAGGCCATTCGGGGGGAAAGTGAGCCGCTTGAGCAGTTGCGTCAGGGGATCAATGCTCACCTTGAGTTGCTGGTTGGTGGGTCGGATATGGTCTATGTCCTCCTTTTTGAATGGCGCTCCTTGCATGGTGAGTCCCGCCAGGAAATGATTGATCTACGAGACAAATACGAGCTTCTTTGGTCTGCCATGTTGCAATCTTTGTCCTCTCAGGGCCTGATTCGTGCTGATGTGGATCGTGATCTTTTGCGTCTTATCGGGCTGGGCGCGTTGAACTGGGTAGCAACGTGGTTCAATGAGGGGGGGCGATATACGGTGAAGGATGTCGGAGATTTTGTGTGGACGGTAATTAAGGATGGTGTGCTCAAGCGGTAGACGTTGCTATTCAGTGAGAACTGATGGCCGTACTCGCTGCTGATTGTGAGTGCAGTCTGTTTATAAACACTAACCTGCATGCTGCCTGTATTGATCGGGTGTCTGACCAAACCAGCGTTTAAATGCCCGTCTGAAGCTCGCCGTGTCGTGATAATTCAACAGTGTGGCGGTGGCTTCGACGGACAGCTGGCTATTGCACAAATAGCTTACTGCTTGCTTCGATAGTACCTCCTCGCGAATCTTCCTGAAACTGCTGTTCTCATTTTTGAGTTTCCGTGCCAGGGTGCGCTTGCTTATAAAGAGAGAGGCAGCCGCCTCTTCTTCACTAAGTGTTCCGGGTGGCCGGGACAGCATCATTTTCTGTAACCGAGTCCGATAGTCCGGTTCAGGACTCTGAAGACGCGCAAGCATGGATTCGCACTGCTGAAAGGCTAGATGATAGCTTTCATGATTGGCCGATGCGTTCGGTTTTCGACACAACCCCATTGCCAATTTTAGCTTGAAGTGATCGGAGTTAAAGTAAACCTTGCCTGGTAAATACTCACGGTACATGCCCTGGTAGACGGGAGCTGGATGAGGGAAGTGGACTTCAGATTCATATAGAGGGCGGCCTACGATGAACTCGCCGATTTCGAAAAAAGCCTTGATCACAGTATCTTCCAGGCAGCGCTCCACATCATTTTCCATCGGTACTTGGAAGTTTACAACGCATTCCAGGTAGTCCTCAGCCCGCTGCAAGTCCACTTGAATAAAGCTCGCCCGGGTAGGCAGGAAAGTGTGAACGGCTTGCAGCGCGGTATAAAGGTCGGGGCTGCTGTTAGCAACAAATCCCATCACCCCATGGGTTGCGGGGGTGAGACGCCTGCCCAGCCGTAACCCGAACTCTGGTTTGCCGGATAAATCTAAAGCATTACGCAAGATCTGAATCTGCTGGGTTGCAGTGAGCAAGCTTTCATCTTTGAGTAATTGTTCGACATCTACACCCGTGTTGCGCAAGAGGCTAGGGAGTTCTCGTACACTCAAGCCAAGTTCTCGGGCGATAAGGCGTGAGTAGTTCGACGGGATATCCGCATCCACGTTTTTCAAACCCTGTTTGAGCGTCGTTATTGCCATCAGCGATTCCTCGGAATGCGGTAACTGTCTTTAAATGTCCCCGGTCTGTCAAGAAATGTCCTCGTCGGTGTTCCGACACATAGCCAATCTTCAAGGTAGATATAAATGCTAGGAGACACGCTGTGGGAAAAATTATCTTTATTGAACATGACGACACCGAGCATGTTACGGAGTTCGGGGTGGGTTCTACGCTAATGCAAATCGCCGTTGATAACGCCGTTCCAGGTATTGACGGTGACTGCGGCGGCGAATGCGCCTGTGGTACCTGTCACATGATTGTTCCCGATGAGTGGTTCGGCAAGACCGGAAGGGTTGGTGACGCAGAAGAACAGATGTTGTCCATGACCCCGGAGCGGGCGAGAACCTCGCGCCTGGGGTGTCAGGTAGAAATTACTGAGGCGATGGACGGTATGACCGTGCATTTGCCTGAATTCCAGATGTAAACAGGGAGAATGCTATGTCAACAAAAACAAGATCAAGCAATGCGTTTCAGACAAAAGTATTCAACGCCTCGTCCAAAGTGGTGCCGATGCATTTTCAGATTAAAACGATGAAAATGCTGATGAAGGCGAAGAGAAAGACAGTGGGTTCTCGATCCACACAAATGGAATTCGTCGAAACCTCCTTGCCTGATGTCAACACCTTGGCACTCGAAGATATCGACACCAGCAACCCTTTTTTGTATCGACAAGATCAGTGGCGGGCCTATTTTAAGCGGCTGCGAGATGAAGCTCCGGTACACTACCAGAAGAAGAGTCCATTCGGGCCTTTCTGGTCGATAACTCGCTATGAAGATATTTTGTTCGTGGACAAGAGTCACGAACTGTTCTCCTCTGAACCGCAAATTATTCTGGGTGATCCACCGGACGGACTATCGGTGGAAATGTTTATCGCCATGGATCCGCCCAAGCATGATGTGCAACGTCGGGCGGTGCAGGGTGTGGTAGCGCCAAAAAACCTTAAGGAAATGGAAGGTTTAATCCGGTCCCGAGCAGCCGAAGTGCTAGACAGCCTGCCGCTGGATAAACCCTTCAACTGGGTGCCTGCAGTATCCAAAGAGCTGACTGGCCGCATGCTGGCTACACTGCTGGATTTCCCTTATGAAGACCGCCATAAACTCGTTGAATGGTCTGATCGCTTGTCCGGTGCGGCATCTGCCACGGGTGGCGAATTTACCGACCCAGATGTCATGTTTGACGATGCGGCAGACATGGCGAGGGCGTTCTCAAGGCTGTGGCGAGACAAGGAGGCACGTCGTGCAGCCGGCGAAGAACCCGGTTTTGACTTGATCAATATGTTGCAGAGCAACGACGACACAAAAGACCTGATCAATCGGCCGATGGAGTTTATCGGGAATCTGGCTCTGCTCATCGTTGGCGGCAATGACACCACAAGGAATTCCATGAGCGGTGGTGTCTTGGCCTTGAATCAATTCCCCGAGGAGTTCACCAAGCTGAAGGCTAATCCGGACCTGATTCCGAACATGGTTTCGGAAATCATTCGTTGGCAAACTCCACTGGCCAACATGCGCAGGGTCGCGACACAGGACGTAGAACTTCGTGGCCAGACCATCAAGAAAGGGGACCGGGTGTTAATGTGGTATGCCTCAGGTAATCGAGACGAACGCAAGTTTGACAACCCCGATCAACTCATTATTGATCGCAAGGATGCACGCAACCATATTTCTTTTGGCTACGGTATTCATCGTTGTATGGGTAACCGCCTGGCCGAACTGCAATTGCGCATTTTGTGGGAAGAACTGCTCAAGCGCTTCGAAAATATCGAAGTGGTTGGCGAGCCGGAGCGTGTACAGTCCAACTTCGTGCGCGGTTATTCGAAGTTGATGGTCAAACTGACGGCAAAAAATTAATGAAAAGTTTGACCGGGCTGGCGACTGAAGAATTCGACTATATCGTTGTGGGCGCTGGCTCGGCAGGGTGCGCGGTAGCCAATCGTTTGTCCGAGAGTGGCCTCTATTCGGTGTTGCTACTCGAAGCCGGGCCGGAGAGTCGCCGCAACCCTTTCGTCAACACGCCGCTGGGATTTTTGCAGTTGATGTTCAGTCGCCGTTTCAACTGGCAGTTCTATACCGAGCCACAGCGTCACATGTACGGTCGTTCGTTGTTCCAGCCGCGGGGCAAGATGCTTGGCGGTTCGAGCGGGATTAACGCCCAGGTCTATATCCGTGGTCACGCCAGGGATTACGACGAGTGGGCACGGCAGGGGTGTCACGGTTGGTCATACGCCGAGGTGCTGCCGTATTTTCGTAAGTCAGAACATTACGAGCCTGAGACGGTGCCGGGTACGGCAGTATTCCATGGTAAGGATGGCCCTCTCAATGTGGCGGAGCGGCGTTATACAAACCCGTTGAGTACGGCGTTTGTCGAGGCATCAGTACAGGCGGGGTATCGACGCAATCGGGACTTCAACGGCCCTGATCAGGAAGGCGTCGGCTATTACTACACCTATCAGAAGGATGGTTCCCGTTGCAGTAATGCGCGTGCTTATCTTGAGCCTGCTGAGGGTCGATCTAACTTGACCATTCGCAGCGATGCACATGTTACCCGCGTGCTGTTTGATGGGGCTCGCGCTATTGGTGTCGAGTATCGCCACGCAAAAAGTTTGGTTAGAGCTCATGCCAAGCGGGAGGTTATCCTATGCGGCGGTGCATTCAACTCGCCACAACTGCTTATGCTGTCAGGTGTCGGCCCCCGCGAGGAGCTTGCTCGACATGGCATTGAGCTGCGTCATTCGCTGGAGGGGGTGGGGCGTAATCTTCAAGATCATGTTGACGTTTTTGTACGGGTCAGATCGCGAAGCCGACAGGGAATATCGATGCATCCTAGCTATTGGTTGAACGGGGGGCGGGCCTTAATGCAATACCTGAGCGGTCGTCGAGGTGTGCTGTCTAGCAATGGCGCTGAGGCAGGCGGATTCATCTGCTCCCAAGCAGAGCAACCGATACCTGATCTGCAATTGCACTTTGGGCCAATGCTGTACGCTGATCACGGCCGTGACATGAAAATTGCAATGAGTGGATATGGCTACATTGTAATGATCTATGGGCTCAGGCCCTTGTCCCGGGGCCGCATTGGTTTACACAGTGCTGATCCGCTCGCTGCACCATTGATTGACCCCAATTACATGGCTGACCCTGCCGATGTCGAACAACTCATTCGTGGTGTTCGGCTTGTTCGTAATATTTTGTCCCAGCGTGCACTTTATATTCATCAGGATGTAGAAATTTCACCAGGGCTGGAAATACAGGATGACGCGAGTCTCACCGAGTGGGTGCGCCGTAATGGTGAGTCCGCATACCACCCGGTCGGCACTTGTAAGATGGGGATTGATCATATGGCAGTGGTCGACCCTCGTCTCCGTGTGCGTGGCTTGCAGTCGTTGCGGGTAGTTGATGCGTCTATCATGCCAACCCTGGTTGGCGGGAATACCAATCAGCCGGCGACCATGATTGGAGAGAAAGGGGCAGATATGATACTTGAGGACGCCGCGGTGGCTGGAGTTTAGGCATCATGTGTTTAGCTCGGCTGATGTTGCAAGTTATAGTTATTCATGAAGTTTTTGTGGGTAACTCGGTTTCAGTATGCATAGAAAGAGACAGGTTATGATTAACAAAAATAAAGAGGTCACCGTCATTATTGGTGGTGGACACGCAGCAGGAACACTTTTGACCGCCTTGCTGCAAAAAAAATACCCTCACAAAGTGGTTATGGTTAGCGAAGAGCTGCACCCTCCCTATCAGCGACCGCCCTTGTCCAAGAATTATCTCGCGGGGGAGGTTGATAAGGCGTCTTTATACCTTAAACCGCCTTCAATCTACGAGAATGCGGGGCAGCAATTACAGCTCGGCGTGCGCGTAGAACAGATTAACAGAGACGACAAAAGCCTCATTTTGTCAGATCAAAGCACTTTAAAGTACGACCAACTGGTCTTGGCCACTGGCTCACATGTCCGCCGTCTTAACGTGCGGGGTTCAGACTTGAAAGGTATTCATTATTTGCATGGTATCGAGGACACAGATGCCCTGCGTCGTGAGCTAGTACCCGGCAAACGCCTGGTTATCGTGGGGGGCGGGTATATCGGACTTGAAGTGGCTGCCAGTGCGACTAAGCAAGGTGTTAAAGTTACTGTCTTGGAAGCTGCCGAGCGCTTAATGCAGCGTGTTACTGGGCCAGAGATATCTGAATTTCTCTACGCCAAACACACGAGTGCAGGAGTCGATGTTCGTCTGGGGGCGGCCGTAATTGGTTTTGAATCAGATGATCAAGGGTGCGTGAATGGTGTGACCTTGGCCGATGGGGGTAAGGTGTCAGCGGACATCGTTCTCGTTTCGATTGGTGTCATACCAGAAACGGCCTTGGCTGAAAATGCTGGCCTGCTTTGCGATGATGGCGTTGTCGTCGATGAATTTACCCGCACCGATGACCCAGACATTCTGGCGATAGGAGATTGTACCCGCCATCATAATCTGTTCTTCGACAAAAGGCAGCGTCTTGAATCAGTCGCTAACGCTGTTGAGCAAGCTCGTACGGCGGCAGCTACACTTATGAGTGAAGAAAAGCCCTACGATAGCCCTCCCTGGTTCTGGTCGAACCAGTATGATGTTCGTTTGCAGATGGTAGGATTGTCCCAAAATCATGACCAGCGTGTACTGCGTGGCAGTATCCTTGACAAGGAATTCGCAGTTTTCTATCTATGTCTTGGTCATGTTATTGCTGTTGATGCAGTCAATTTTCCAGTTGCATTCATGGTGGGTAAACAGTTGGTTAAACTGCGCAAGAGTGTCAGCGCTGAAGTGTTGTCTAATCCGAATATCGAACTGAAGTCTTTAATCTGAAGCACTGCAAGAATTGCTATCTCCAATAGTCTCGATGACGACTTGTGTCAACGGAAACCGTATCCGGTACCGAAGGTCGATCTGAGCAATCAAGTGGCGTGGACATGGTCGATATACAGCTTTATTCGTTGGGTGTTAACGACAACGTAGCTATGTGTAGAGATGCCGCAAGCCCAAGTGGGGCGGTCAAGCATCGCTCAGCGGTAGTTCCCACTTGGGCGGGTAAGGCGGTGGGTCGTTTACATCTGCACGGGCTCGCAGATGAACGGCGAGCATGTTGCACCAGACTTTGAGATAGCGGTCAAAGAGCGTTTTGTCGGCAACGATGTGCAAATCCTGCGCCATGCCGCGCAACAGCCATTGCGTCAACATCATCATCGAGCGCACATCGGTGTCTTCACTAATGGCCTCCAGATAATGGTCTGCCGCGTTACCGACGATGAAGTAATTGGAAGTCCAGACACGTTGCAAAATGGATGCAAGCTCAGGGTCATGTTGGCTGGCTGTCAATAGTTGCATCAACGGGATAAATTCCGGCTGATCGAAAACATTCTTCCATGCACCAAAGATAAGGGCTTCTAGTCGATCTTCAGATCCATGGAGTTTGGCGATGGCTTTACCCAGCTGAATATAGTGCTGGCGAATTAAATGCTCAGCTGCCGCAGCGATCATGTCTGCTTTACTAGAGAAATGGTGTAGTGGGGCGCCCCTAGATACGCCAGCGATGTTGATAATGCGACTGACGGTGGTGCCAGCGAATCCATCCTTCTCTAGACAGGTGAGCACTGCCTGAATGATGCGTTCCCGCATGGCGTCGCTACGTTGTTCCTGGGTGCGTCGTTGAGCATTCATCGCGTTCTCTGTCTATTACTGAGCATGGTCACTGGGATGCAGAGGCCTGATTCTAAATGATAAATGGATTGTAGCGTAGCTCGCCAATAAACAAGTTGAACGTACGTATTGTAAGTTATAAAGTCTTGCCATTGTTCCTGAATCAACGTTGGAAGCCTGTAATGAGTGATGTGCATGTACCGGCGGCTGTATCGCCGATGATCCCCCGTACTCTCTTCAATGAAGACCATGAGGCGTTCCGCGCCACAGCAAGGCGTTTCTTCGAGACTGAAATCTCCCCTTACCACGAGAAGTGGGAGGAGCAGCAACATATTGATCGTGAACTGTGGAACAAGGCGGGGGAGCTGGGGCTGCTGTGTCCAACGATGCCTGAAGAGTACGGCGGCTGCGGCGTTGACCGTCTCTATTCGATGATACTGATGGAGGAGCAGGCGAGGGTGGGGGATTCGGCCAGCGGCTTTGCCCTGCACTCGGACATTGTTGCCAACTACATCAACAACTTTGGTTCCCATGAACAGAAAAGCCAGTGGCTGCCCAAAATGGCCACCGGTGAAGCGGTCACTGCCGTGGCCATGACCGAGCCGGGTACCGGTTCCGATCTTCAACGTATCAAGACCACGGCCACCCTTGAGGGCGATCACTACGTGGTAAATGGCTCGAAAATCTTTATCACCAACGGTTACCTCTGTGACATGGCGGTGGTGGCGGTGCGTACCGGGCCGGCTGAGCTGGGTGCACAAAGTGTGTCCCTGATGATTATTGAGGCGGATCGCGAGGGCTTCTCCAAGGGCAAGCCGCTGAAGAAAGTCGGCATGCGCGGGCAGGACACCTGCGAGTTGTTCTTCGACAACGTCAAGGTGCCCAAGGAAAACCTGCTGGGTGCCGAGGGCATGGGTTTCATTGCCTTGATGAAGGAGCTGGCCTGGGAGCGGATGATGATCGCCATCATCTGTTCGTCGGCTGCCGAGCATGCGCTGGCAACCACCGTGGAATATGTGAAACAGCGCCAGGCGTTTGGCAAGCCGGTGGCGGCATTCCAGAACACCCGCTTTGAATTGGCCGAGATGCGTTCTGAAATCCAGATTGCACGGGTCTATGTTGATCGCTGTATGGAGCTGGTGGTGAAGAATTCCCTGTCGCCCGAGGCTGCCTGTGCGGCCAAGTACTGGGTATCCGATTTGCTCAGCAAGGTGGTTGACCGCTGTGTGCAACTGCATGGTGGCTATGGCTACATGCTCGAGTATCCGATCGCCCGAGCCTACATCGACACCCGTGCCAACCGCATCTACGGCGGCACCAACGAAATCATGAAAGAACTTATTTCACGCTCTATCTGAGGATTCTCGACCCTGCACGGCATGTGTGCCCTGTATTGAAAAGAGGAAAGTATCATGGCAGAACTTCGTTTTGATGATCGTGTAGCCATTGTCACCGGTGCCGGGGGCGGGCTGGGCCGGCAGCATGCCCTGACCCTGGCCGCGCGTGGCTGCAAGGTGGTGGTTAACGACCTGGGTGGCAGCGCCCACGGTGATGGCAAGTCGTCGTCTGCCGCAGACAAGGTGGTGGATGAGATCCGGGCCATGGGAGGGGAGGCGGTTGCCAACTATGACTCGGTGGAAAACGGCGAGTCGATAGTACAAACCGCGTTGGATAGCTTCGGCACTGTGGACATCGTGGTCAACAATGCCGGCATCCTGCGTGACGTCAGTTTTGCCAAGATGTCGAAGCAGGACTGGGACTTGGTGTTGAAAGTCCATCTGGAAGGTTCCATGAGCGTCACCCATGCGGCTTGGCCGATCATGCGTGAGAAGGGCTATGGCCGCATCATCATGACGACCTCGGCAGCCGGCCTCTACGGTAACTTTGGTCAGGCCAACTACTGTGCTGCCAAGTTGGGTCTGGCCGGGCTGGCCAACTGTCTGGCGGAGGAAGGTCGCAGCAAAAACATTCATGTGAATACCATTGCGCCGATTGCGGCCTCTCGGCTGACTGAAACCATCATGCCGCCGAATTTGCTGGAAAACCTCAAGCCAGAAGCGGTCAGTCCGCTGGTGGCCTGGTTGTGCCATGAAAAGTGCGAAGAAACCAAGGGTATCTTCGAAGTGGGTGCCGGCTTCATCAGCAAGTTGCGCTGGGAACGTAGCCAGGGCAATAGCTTCCCCCTTGGCAAGGCCTTCAGTGTTGATGATGTAGCGCGTCGTTGGGGCAAGATCACCGACTTTACCGATGCGGAGCATCCATCCAATGTCAACGAATCCTTCTCGCCGATTCTCGACAACATCAACAACCCGTCACTGGGCGGCAACGAATTCATCGATCTGGATGTGGCCAGCAAGGAAAGCCTCGAGCTGGAATCGTCCTATGATGAAAATGACCTGTCGTTGTATGCCCTAAGTGTCGGCGCCGCACGTGATCCGCTCGACAAGGATGAACTGAAGTTCGTCTACGAGCTGGGTGGCAATTTCCAGGCGTTGCCCACCTATGGCGTCATGCCACAGATCGGCGCGATGCTAAAGGCAGCAAAAGAAGGCGCGCTGGCTCTGCCAGGGATGAACTTTGGCTTCGACCGGTTGCTGCATGGCGAGCAATACACCGAAATCAAACGGCCGCTGCCGCCGCACGCCAAGCTGAAGCACACCTTCAAATTCAAGAAGGCATTGGACAAGGATCCGAATGCGGTAGTTACCTTTGCTATTACCTCCACCGACGAAAACGGTAACGAGGTGGCCTATAACGAGATGACCTCGTTCGTGAAAGACGCCGGCGGCTGGGGCGGTGAGCGGGGCGATTCCGGCGAGATCAATGTGCCGCCCGCACGTGAACCGGATGCGGTGATCGAAGAGAAAACCGACGCCAACCAGACGCTGCTGTATCGCCTGTGCGGTGACTGGAATCCGCTGCACGCCGACCCGGCGTTTGCCAGGGCGTTCGGTTATGACAAGCCGATCCTGCATGGGCTGTGTACCTTCGGTTATGCCGGACGCCATGTCATCAAGGCGTTCAGCAATAACGATGGCCGTTATTTCAAGAGCATCAAGGTGCGCTTTGCCAAGACGGTATTTCCGGGTGAAACCCTGGAAACGCGCATGTGGAAGGAATCCGATAACCGCATCATCTTCGAAACCTGGGTGAAAGAGCGTAACGAGGTGGTGCTGAAGAATGCCGCCATCGAGTTGTTCTCGGAGATTCCGGCAGAAGCGCCGGTGCCGGAACAGGTGTCCGCCGAGGAAGTGTCTGCGCCGCAGGTGGAGCAGGCGGTGACGCCTGACGATGTGTTCGCGGCGGTGGCGACCTACATCAAGCAGAAACCGGAACTGGTTGATCAGACCGGTACCAGCTTCCAGTTCGAGTTCAGCAATCCGGATCAGCAGTTCTTTATTGATCTGAAAAATGCACCAGGCGCGGCAGGGCCTGGCACGATCGACAAACCGGACGTGACTCTGGCGCTGGACAGCGAGCATCTGGCGACCGTGTTTGGTGGCGATCTTGCGGCGGTGCAGAAACTGTTCTTCGGTGGCGAGCTGAAAATTTCCGGCAACGTGATGGCGTCCAACAAGTTGACCGTGTTGCAGGACATGGACCCGAAACTGGCCGAGCAGGCGCGTGACAAGCGCGTGGCTGACGGTGGTGGTTCACAAGCTGTCGCAGTACCGGTCGAATCGCAGGAGCCGACCATGGCGGATGTGTTCAGTGCCATCGGCCACTTCATCGCTGACAACCCGGATCTGATCGAGAAGGCCGCTACCAGCTTCCAGTTTGCGTTCAGCAACCCGGATCAGGATTTCTATATTGATCTGAAAAACGCACCGGGTACCGCCGGGGCGGGCCAGCTGGACAAGGCGGATGTGACGCTGGAGTTGGACAGCAAACATGCCCCGACCCTGTTTGGCGGTGATCTGGCTGCGGTACAGAAACTGTTTTTTGGTGGCGATCTGAAGATCGGAGGTAACGTGATGGCCTCCAACAAGCTCACCGTGTTGCAGGACATGGACCCTAAGCTGGTGGAGCAGGCACGCGACAAGCGATTGGCCTCCGGCCAGCCGGATACCGCTACCGCACAACCGAAAAAGCAGAAAGCACCGCAGGCGGAGAAAGTGCTGCCGGAGCTGGCGGAAAAACTGTCGGCCATTGGTGGACAGGGTGGTGTGTTGCAGATCAAGGTGCGGAGCCCAGACAGTGCCTGGTTTATCGATCTATCCGCCTCGTCGCCCGGCATCGTCAGCGGCGAGAAGGACGCGGCGGCGGTGATCACGCTGGACGACAGCAAGCTTGCCGACCTGATTGCCGGCAAGGTGGCCTTGAGCACCTTGTACCAGAAGGGCGACATGCGCGTCGACGGTGACCTGGCGCTGGTGCGCAAACTTGAACAAATCCTGTAACGCCATAATTCGGAGAACAGAGAATGAAACGTAGAGTGAATGTGATCGGTGTCGGGATGACCAAGTTTGCCAAGCCCGGTGCCAGCGATGATTACCATGTGATGGCAAAAGCGGCTGGCCTCGCCGCAATGAAGGATGCCGGCATCCAGTACAGCGATGTTGAGCAGGCGTTCTGTGGTTATGTCTACGGCGATTCCACCTGTGGTCAGCGTGCCGTGTATGAACTGGGCTTGACCGGCATTCCCGTGGTCAATGTGAACAACAATTGTTCCACCGGTTCGTCGGCCCTGTTCCTGGCGCGCCAGGCCATCGAAGGCGGTTTGGCTGAATGTGTCATCGCCCTGGGTTTTGAAAAAATGGAGCGCGGCGCGCTTGGTGCTAAGTTCAATGATCGCGAGAACCCCATGAGCCAGCATGCGCAGGTGATGATGGATACGCAGGGCTTCAATCAGGCGCCGCCGGCGGCACAGATGTTCGGTGGCGCAGGGCGTGAATACCGCTGGAAGTACGGCACCAAACGGGAAACCTTCGGCAAGATTGCCGAGAAGGCGCGTCAGCATGCCGCCAACAATCCTTACGCACTGTTCAATCAGGTGCTGTCGCTGGAAGAGATCATGGCGTCAGACGAGGTGTTTGATCCGCTCACCCGTTTCCAATGCTGCCCGCCCACCTGTGGTGCCGGCGCCGCGATTCTGTGTTCGGACGAGTTCGCCAAGAAGCATGGCATTGCTAACCCGGTGTATATCGCCGCCCAGGCGATGACCACGGATTTCGCCAGCAGCTTTGATGAAAAATCCATGATCAAGATGGTCGGTTACGACATGACCCGTTCCGCCGCCGACAGCGTGTACGAGCAGGCCGGTATCGGCCCGCAAGACATCAATGTGGTCGAGTTGCACGACTGCTTTACCGCCAATGAGCTGCTCACCTATGAAGGTCTGGGTCTGTGCCGGGAAGGCGGCGCGGAGAAATTTATCTGGGATGGCGACAACACTTATGGAGGCAAGTTCGTGACCAATCCGTCCGGTGGCTTGCTGTCCAAGGGGCACCCGCTGGGGGCTACAGGTCTGGCGCAATGTGCCGAACTGGTGTGGCAGTTGCGTGGCCAAGCAGAAAAGCGACAGGTCGAGGGAGCTCGGGTAGCCTTGCAGCACAACCTTGGTCTGGGGGGGGCCTGTGTAGTGACCCTGTACCGCAACGATTGAGCCGTTACATGCAAGGGATGGGCTGGCTGCGCTTCTGATCGGGATGTTGACCAAATAGGGCGGTATCTTAGACGGGCTAGGACGCTTTTGGATGCCTGGGGACTATGCTCAATGACTTGCTTTGCAGGCCTGCGTTATGCTGCCGCCCACGAAGGGTTAGGGTTCCATTTTTTTGCGATTTTTCGGCTGAAAGTCTGTGTTGTTACTTGCACCCGGTGATTTCGAGCTACGAGTGTTTGGTAAAGATCGGAGTGGCGACTAATCAGATGTGGGTTTTTCCTGGGATGCATAATTGCTAAATAAAGCTGTAAAGCTTTTCTTGCCATCCTTCTTTAGATTGCCATTCTCTTTTTCAGTCGATTCGCAGCTAAGGCTGTATTGAGTTTCTGGGGTTGTTCCCGCCCGTTCAAATTGTTTCCCATCTCGAAGGGCGTCTAGGTAGTTGGCCCACTCCTGCATCATTTTGGTGCGCTGACTCAGGAGGCTGGTTCTATTATAGGCGGTACCATTGGGGTCTTTGACGGCATGAGCCAGTTGGTGCTCGATCCACTCAATCCTATAGCCCAGTACTTCGTCCAAGATTGTCCGGGCTGTTGCTCGGAAGCCATGGGGGGTTACGTCATCGTTGCCGTAGCCCATATCCCGAAGGGCCACTCGGACGCCATTCTCGGATAGACAGCGGCTTGCCCCTCGTTGCGACGGAAAAACGTATTTGCCGCGTCCGGTAAACAGGTGGATATCCTGTAGTAACGCCATGGCTTGCTGCGGTAGTGGTACTATGTGGGGATGGCGCATTTTCATCTTGTCGGCAGGGATCTCCCAGCGCTGCTCTTCCCAGTTGATCTCGGACCATTCCATTTGCCGGATTTCGCCTGGGCGCTGGAATAAGATGGGGGTCAGAAGCAGGGCGGTTTTCACCACTGGGCCTGCTGTGGACGCTTGCATGTCCCGTAGCAGCTTTCCCAACCGGGAAGGGTCGGTGATGGCGGCGCGGTGTTTTACCTTGGGTGACTTGAGCGCTCCTCGCAAGCTTGCCGTGGGATCGATTTCGGCTTTTCCCTCAATGATTGCATGGCGGAAGACCTGGCCGCACTTTGTCTTCAGGCGTTGAGCTGTTTCCAGCTTGCCGGTTGACTCGACTCGGCGGAGGACATCCAGCAGTTCTCGGGGGGATATGTCGGCAATAGGCCTGTGTCCTATATAAGGAAAGGCGAAGGTTTCCATGAGCCAGCGATTTTTCTTGTCTGTTTCGGGGGCTACCTGCTGGCGCACCAGCCATTCCTGGGCAACAGCCTCGAAACTGTTGGCCTGGGCTTCGGTGCGAGCCAGTTTCTCCTGGCGGCGAGCTTCGCTAGGGTCAATGTTGTCGGCAAGTTTGAGCCGCGCGTCTTTGTGAGCTTTTCGGGCGGCCTTGAGGGAGATTTCGGGATACACCCCAAGTGCCAAGGATTTCTGCTTACCTAGGAAGCGGTACTGATAGCGCCAGTACATTCCTCCATCAGGAGAGATCTGTAAGTAGAGCCCGCCACCGTCAGCAAGCTTGTAGGTTTTGTCTTTCGGTTTGGCCTTTTTGATCTCAAGGGCCGACAGCTTTTCCATCGCATTCTTGCTCATTTCCTGTTCCTTGGGCGTTGTTGGTATCTGAAAGAGGCCAGCAGGGCAGTGCCAACATAAGTACCAACAGAAATGCTGGTATCTGGTTGGATTCCATCGGATGGGATTAGAGCGAGTATAAACGAAAAAAGCCCTGAACCAGACGGTTGCAGGGCTTTGTCGGACTCCGTAAGAGTCATGTTTGGTGCCGAGGAGAGGACTTGAACCTCCACGCCCTTGCGAGCACTAGCACCTGAAGCTAGCGTGTCTACCAATTTCACCACCTCGGCTTCGCTATGCGTGGGCTAAATTTATTAGCCGTTCATCGCGAAAGCGGGTGCATTCTAGTATATGATGGGCCAATGTCAAATTCCTTTTCGAAAAAATCTTCGATGACCTCAAAAAAACGCTATAGCGATCCCCATGCCGACCGAGAGGCGGAAAAGTACGAAAACCCTGTTCCCAGCCGGGAGCTGATTCTGGATGTGCTCAATGATCAGGGCAAACCCCTGTCATTTGAGCTGCTGGCACAGCTGCTGGAAGTGGATGAAGAGGGTGAAGTCGGGCTGGATCGCCGTATCAAGGCCATGCTCCGTGATGCCCAGCTGGTTCAGAACCGCAACGGCAAAGTGGGTGTGGTGTCCAAAATGGACCTGATCGCCGGTCGAGTGCAGGGCCATAAAGATGGCTTTGGTTTCCTGATTCCCGATGACAAGGCCCAGGGTGATCTGTTTCTCGCCCCCCGGCAGATGGAAAACGTCATGGACGGGGACCGGGTGCTGGTCAGCAATGCGGGTTATAACCGCTTTGGCAAGAAAGAAGCCCGGATCGTTGAGATTACCGATCGCGTGGCCACGGAAGTGGTGGGCCGCTATGCCGAGGAAGCGGGGATCAGCTTTATCGAGCCGGAAAATCGCCGGATTACCAAAGAAGTCCTGATCGAGGACAAGAACGGCATCAAGCCAAACCCCGGCGACCATGTTCGCGCCACCATTACCCAGTACCCCAGCCGCGACCACCATGTGTTGGTGCGCCTGGAAGAGATTATTGCCACCCCGGATGAAGCCGGCATGGAAGTGGAAGTGGCGCTACGTCGCTTCGAGATTCCCCATGTCTGGCCGGAAGGGGTGGAGGCTGCCGCCGAGAAGTTCGGTGACAAGGTGCCTCACAAGGCCAAGGCCCACCGGGTGGATCTGCGTGATTTGCCACTGGTTACCATCGATGATGAAACCGCCCGGGATTTCGATGATGCGGTTTATGTAGAGCGTCGTCCCCGCGGTGGCTGGCGCCTGATCGTGGCCATCGCGGATGTGAGCCATTATGTGCATCCCGGTTCCGAGCTGGATCAGGAAGCGGCCAATCGCGGTAATTCCGTGTACTTCCCCAATCGGGTGATTCCGATGTTGCCGGAGGCGCTGTCCAACGGGTTATGTTCCCTGAACCCCCATGTGGACCGCCTGTGCCTTTACTGCGACATGAAGATTTCCGCCAATGGCCGGCTTACCCGGTTTATTTTCCGTGAAGGGGTAATGCGCTCGCGGCACCGCCTGACCTACAACAAGGTTGGCGCGATCATCGAAGAGCCGGAGTCCGAACTGGCCCAGGATACCGTGGCCAGCCTGGACGATGAGTCTCTGGACATGATCTGGTCGTTCCACGAAATGTTCCTGGCCCTGCGCCGACGTCGTGCAGAGCGCGGTGCCATCGACTTCGACAGCGATGACACCCGTATTATTTACGACGAGAACAAGAAGATCGAAGCCATCGTGCCGGTGCAGCGCAATGTGGCGCATATCATGATCGAGGAGGCCATGCTGGCCGCCAACATCTGTTCTGCCAAATTGCTGGAAAAAGCCGGTGTGCCGGCGCTTTACCGGAACCACGAGCCGCCCAAGGAAGAGCGCCTGAGCAAGTTGCAGCAGTTCCTGGGTGGGTTGGGCTTGAGTATCGCCTGGTCGGAAGGGGCGGCACCAAAGCCTTATGTCTTCCAGGACCTGCGCGAGGAAATTCTGGAACGCCCGGATCGCAATGTGATCCAGACGATGATGTTGCGCACCATGAGCCAGGCCAAGTACGAGGCCGAGAACAAAGGCCACTTTGGCCTGGCCTACAAGGCGTACACCCATTTCACCTCGCCGATTCGGCGCTACCCGGATCTGTTGGTGCATCGTGCCATCCGTTTCCTGATTCGCAGTAACGGTGAGCCGAACCACGTGGATAACCCGGGCGACTTGCCGGAAATCCCGCGTCAGCAAATCCTGCCTTATAGCCAGGCGGACATGGTGGCGATTGGTGAGCAGTGCTCCATGACCGAGCGTCGTGCCGATGAGGCGACCCGCGATGTGGTGTCCTGGCTCAAATGCCAGTTCATGGAGGCGCATCTGGGCCAGGTCTTTGAGGGCACCATCAGTGGCGTGGCCAGTTTCGGTTTGTTTGTGCAACTCAGTGACCTGCACATTGATGGCCTGGTGCATGTGGCGAACCTGGATAGTGACTACTACCACTTCGATGAAGTGAGCCTGACCCTCACCGGTGAAAGTAGTGGTCGTCAGTTCGGGCTGGGCGATGCAGTCACGGTCTGCGTGGCGGCGGTGCACACCGAAGACCGCAAGATCGACCTGCAGCTGGAGTCCTTTACGCCCAGCGGCAAGGGGCGCCCCAAAGCCGGTAGCAAGAAAAAGCCGTCTGGCGGCAGAGGAGGCAGGGGTGGCCGCTCGAAGAATGCCGCCAAGGCAGACTCGGGCACGTCCGAGCGGGAAAAGCTGGCCAAGGGGGATATTCCCAAGGCTAAACCCAAGGCCAAGCGCAAGAGGTCGGCCCGCGGCAAGAAAGCGTCCGGGCGTAGCAGCAAAGGCTAGGCTATGTATCACCCACAGGAGCGGCTCAAGCGCTGCTCCTGTGTCTCTCGATTTCATCTCCCCGCGTCGCGCGTGTTTGCGTGGTGCGTGTAGCGTGCAGGCGTCGTTATGAATAAACCCCTGATGTATTCCGGCTTTCACGCGGTGGAGGCCTTGTTGCGTCATCGCCCGGAGGCGGTGCTGGAACTGTTTGTGCAGGATACCCGCGCAGACCGTGATGATCCGCGTCTTGCTGCCATGATGCAGGCGGCAAAGGACTTCGGGATTGCTGTGCAACGGGCTCGCCGCGAGGTGCTGGAAAAGCATGCCGGGCCACAGCACCAGGGGATCGTAGCGCGGGCGCGCCCGCGCCGTCCGGCGGACGAGAGTGCGCTGCTGCAGTGGCTGGACGGCAAACCGGCCAGCCCGCTGTTGCTGATTCTGGAAAATGTCACCGACCCGCATAACCTGGGCGCCTGCCTGCGTAGCGCAGATGCGGCCGGGGTTCAGGCGGTGATCGTGCCGCGCCGCAATGCGGCAGGGCTGACCCCGGTGGCGTGTCGCACCGCAGTGGGCGCGGCGGAGAGTCTGGCCTATTACGAAATCGGTAATCTGGCCAGTTTGCTGGATCAGTTGCGTGATCGCGGCGTGTGGGTGGTGGGCACGGCACTGGAAGAGCGAAGTGAGTCCTTGTTTACCTTTCATCCCCCGGAATCACTGGCCATTATAATGGGGGCCGAGGGGAGTGGGCTGAAGCGGTTGACCCGTGACAAGTGCGACCAGCTGCTGGAAATTCCCATGGCCGGTGAGGTGCAGAGCCTCAATGTGTCGGTGGCCACGGGTGTGATGTTGTTTCAGGTCAGGGCTCAGCGTAGCTGAGAATGGCTGACGAAATGCTGCTGGTTGAGTTCGGGGGGCGGCAGGTTTGCCCGGCTGGCGGCCATTTCCCGTTGTAGCCGGGTGTTGTCTTCAAGCAACGTTTCGGGAATTTCTTCTTTGGCAGGGTCGGCGGGGGATGCCGGCGGTTCACCGGTCAGCGCCTTTTCTGACAGCTGTTGTTGCGGCAGTGGCGGCAGCGGAAAACTCAGATGGGTGGTGCGGTCGTAGCGAATAGGCTCCTGGTAGTTGGGCTGCTTGTAGCCTTGTGCATTGTGCAGCGCGGTATCCAGGTCTTCGGGGCCGGTAACATGGTGCCAATTCGGCTGTGGTGCCGGTGCGGGAGGCGCAATGGACTCTCCCCGAGCCAGTTTGGCCTCCAGTTTACTTTTGTGGCGTTGCCAGGCGAGCAGGTCGGTGACGAACCGGTCCTGGCGCGTGTAGTCGCGAATTTCCGGTCTTGGCCCCAAAGCGCGCGCCAGCGCATCTTGCTGTGATTCCACGCCTTGGGCGGCCAGCGCTTGCCCGTTCAGGGCCAGCATCATGACACTGATCAGCATAATGGGGGTATGCAGCACGCGCCCGGTCATGGCTACCTCAACCTCCCCTCCACGGTGCCCTCTATAAGGAAGGCTTCGCCGGCGTTATCCAGATACAGAACCAGGTTGCCGCTGCGATACACGCCGCTGAACTGCTGGGTGTCAGCAATAAACGCCGCGCGGCTGGCCTGGCGCTCCTGCTTGGGAAGCAGCTCATAACTGAACTGGACCTCTTGCTGTTGTGCTTCGCCGCCATCATTGATGCCGTCGAGCTGCATGCCGACAATGGTCATGGGCAGAAACAGCGGTGTCTCGGAGCCTGCGTTGGCCAGGAGGGTGCGGATGCGCTCGCTGGCCAGGGAGTCACCGCCGAGAGGGGGCAGTACAAAGCTTTTCGAGGTGGAGCGGTTATACCAGGTGCGATTGCGCTGGTAGTCGATCGGTTGCAGCTTGCCGGTGCGGGCCAGGGCGCTGGACAAGGTTTCCGGCTCGTCGATGACGGTCGGGTCGCTGCTGGCCACCGGGTGGGGCAGATAGTCATCCGGGCAGGCATTGCGGTGGCTCGCCAGGTCTCGCTGGGCCTGCTTGTATTTCATGATTTGTAGCAGGAAATCGCTGTAGTCCGGGTAATCTTCCAGCAGCGGTTTGTCTGGCACCTTCAGCGCGTGGCCGCAAGGCGTATGTGACTCCTCGGCCTGAACCGGAGTCAGCAAGAAAACACTGCACAGGCCGATGGCCAGGGCTCGAAAGTGCATTGTCGTATCCCGTTGTTGTTGTTTTCCCCTGTGTTTTCAGGGGCTTGGGGTTAACGACGCTTTTTGTAAGCGTTTGTAGCGTTTTGTTTTATCTGAGCATACGTCCGTCGCCGGCAGATGGCAATGGATATGCCTTGAGGTTGCCCCCTGCAATGGGATAGAATCGCGCGCTTCCTGCGTCTCCCCCGGTTTTCGGGGCGGGGATGCAGGTCTCCTTGCTTCACCGTGCGTTGATCATGATCACGGCGGGAAGCTGAATTGGCGTCGTGAGGCGTCGCAACCGTAAGGAGCTAACATGCGTCATTACGAAGTTGTGTTCCTGGTTCACCCGGACCAGAGCGAACAGGTCTCTGCCATGGTCGAGCGCTACAGCGCGATCGTGACCGATGGCAAAGGCACTATCCACCGTGTTGAAGATTGGGGCCGTCGTCAGTTGGCATACCCGATCAACAAGATCCACAAAGCTCACTATGTGATGCTGAACATCGAATGTGACGGCGAGACCCTGGGCGAGCTGGAAAACACTTTCCGCTTTAACGATGCCGTAATCCGTCACCTCGTAATTCGTCGCGACAACGCCGTAACCGAGCCGTCGCCGCTGGCGAAACACGACGAGAAGGAAGGGGCTGCCAGCTAATTTTGGAAAGCAACCACTGCGAACTCACTGGTGTGATCGTCACCTTGGAAAAGGTGGCCCTGACTCCAGCCGGAGTGCCCCGCCAGCGAGTCTGGCTGGAACATCGCTCCCGGCAACTGGAAGACGGACATCCCCGTGAAGTCCAGGCCCGCATTGCCGTGATTCTGGCGGGCGGGATGACCCAGCAGGCCAAGGGCCTGAAAGAGGGTCAGCGAATCAAGGTAACCGGATGCCTCAGCCGCGCCGGTTACAAGGGAGACGCCCGGGACCGTTTGCAATTGCTTGCCCAAACGCTGCAAAGCCTTAACTAAGGATTCGACAGGAGATTATCCAATGGCCCGTTTTTATCGCCGCCGCAAGTTCTGCCGCTTTACCGCGGAAGGTGTTGAGTACATCGATTACAAAGATCTCGACACCCTGAAAGCCTACATCACCGAGACTGGCAAGATCGTGCCCAGCCGTATTACCGGCACCAAGGCACGCTACCAGCGTCAGCTGGCCTCTGCTATCAAGCAGGCTCGCTTCCTGGCGCTGCTGCCGTACTCTGACAGCCACGACAATTAAGCCGAGGGGACCATCATGCAAGTGATCCTGCTGGAAACGATCAAGAACCTGGGCGATTTGGGCGCAGTGGTAGACGTACGTTCCGGTTACGGCCGTAACTTCCTGATCCCGCAAGGCAAAGCGCTGCCTGCCACCAAAGCCAACCTGGCGGAAGTGGAGCAACGTCGCGCCGAGCTGGAAAAGCACGCTGCAGAGCAGCTGGGTGCTGCCCAGGAACGCGCCGAGAAGCTGAACGAAGCCGCAGTTTCCATCGCCGCCAAAGCGGGCGACGAAGGCAAGCTGTTCGGTTCTGTGGGTACCCGCGACATCGCGGAAGCCATTTCCTCTTCCACTGGCGTGGACGTGGAAAAAGCAGAAGTGAAGCTGCCCCACGGTGCACTGCGCACCACCGGTGAGTTCGAAATCGACCTGGCGTTGCACGCCGAGGTAACTGTGACCATCAAACTGGCTGTGGTTCCTGCCGAGTAATCGGCAGAACTGACACTCGGTTTGCCCCCGCGGGGGCACGGTGACAGAATCAGGGCATTGTCCGAAACCTGTTTTCAGGTGGGGGCAGTGCCCTTTTTTGTTGAAGGGTAGTGCAAAGTTAAAAGTTTAAAGTTGAAACGCGAGTGGAGCCGGTGCGTTTTGAGCGGTCGGAGGCCGCGACTACAGCGTTGTCGAGGCTTATAGAATCTAGCGATGGGTGCATGCCCGGGTCGCGTTTCAACTTTAAACTTTGCTCTTTCAACTCTATTTCCCAACACGTTGGCTTATCCATGAATGAACCCATGTCGCTGGACAAACACCTGCCTGAGAACCTGCGTATTCCTCCCAATTCGGTGGAGGCGGAGCAGGCGGTACTGGGCGGTTTGCTACTCAATAACAGCGCCTGGGATGATGTGGCCGAGCGGGTGGGCGCGCGGGATTTCTACCGTAAGGAGCACCGCCTGATTTTCGAGGTGATTGCCCAGCTGGTGGAAGAGGAAAACCCCAGTGACCTGGTCACCGTCTCCCAGGCGCTCAATAACCTGGGGCAGCTCGAATCCATTGGTGGCATGACCTATCTGTCGGAGCTGGCCCGTAACACACCCAGCGCGGCCAATATTACCGCTTATTCGGATATTGTCCGTGAGCGCAGTATCCTGCGTCAGCTGATCAATGTTTCACACCAGGTGGCGGATAGCGCGTTTAATACCGAAGGCCGTAAATCCCTGGAAATTCTCGATGAGGCGGAATCCTCCATCTTCGAGATTGCCGAGCAGCAGAAGAAAGGTGACGGCCCCCAGAACATCAAGTCGGTGTTGAAAAAAGCGGTAGACCGCATTGATGAGCTGTACAAAACCAAGAGTGCACTCACCGGCCTGACCTCCGGCTTTGAAGAGCTGGATAAAATGACCGGGGGCTTGCAGCCCGCCGACATGATCGTGGTCGCTGGCCGTCCTTCCATGGGTAAGACCACGTTCGCCATGAACCTGTGTGAAAACGTGGCGATCAAAAGCAACAAGCCGGTGCTGGTGTTCTCCATGGAGATGCCGGCGGAATCCATCGTCATGCGGATGCTCTCCTCGCTGGGGCGTATTAATCAGGGCGCGATCCGTTCCGGTAATCTGGAAAAGGATGACTGGCCGCGTATCACCTCTGCCATTCATATGCTCAGTGAGCAGCGCTTCTTTATCGACGACACGCCGGCACTGAGTCCGCTGGAAATGCGCGCCCGTGCCCGCCGGGTGGCCCGTGAATGTGGCGGCGAGCTGGGCCTGATCATGGTCGATTACCTGCAGCTGATGCAGGTGCCGGGGGTGGAAAACCGGGTGAACGAAATCTCGGAAATTTCCCGCTCCCTGAAAGGGATTGCCAAGGAACTGAATTGCCCGGTGCTGGCCCTGTCCCAGTTGAACCGTTCCCTGGAACAACGGCCCAACAAGCGCCCGGTGATGTCGGATCTGCGGGAATCCGGGGCGATTGAGCAGGATGCGGATTTGATCGTTTTCCTGTACCGGGACGAGGTGTACAACAAGGACAGCAACGAGCGCGGTGTGGCCGAAATCATTATCGGCAAGCAGCGTAATGGTCCTATCGGCACCGTGCGGCTGGCCTTCCGCGGTGAGTTCACCCGCTTCGATGACCTGGCGCCGGAATACTATGCCCAGCTGGCGGCAGGGGATGAATAAAACGCTGGACGCTAGACGCCGGATGCCGGATGCGACGTCCCGTTCTTTAAACGTCAGGCGTCAGGCGTCCGGCGTTGGGCTGCACCTGCTATGAGAGGCACCCGAGTCGAAATTCGTCCTTCTGCGCTGGCGCATAATGCGCGTCTGGCCCGGCAACTGGCTGATGGGGCTGAGGTGTTTGCCATGGTCAAGGCCAACGGCTACGGGCACGGCCTGTTGCGGGCGGCGGATGCCATGCACGACAACGTGTCGGGCCTGGGGGTGGCGCTGGTCGAAGAGGCACGTGCGCTGCGAGAAAACGGCATGACCTTGCCGATTCTTGTGGCCGAAGGCTTCTTCGATGCCGAAGAGCTGAAGGAGGCGGAGCGGCTATCCCTTGAGGTAGTCGTGCACTCGTTATGGCAAGTGGATTTGCTGCTGGCCAGCCCTTGCCCGGTGCGCATCTGGTTGAAAGTGAACACGGGCATGAACCGTCTTGGTTTTCGCCCGGACACGGCCCTGCAGGCAGCGGCGCAATTGCGGGCAGCGGGAATGGCACCGGTGGGTGTCATGAGCCATTTTGCCTGTGCGGATGTGAGTCAGGATACCTATTCCGAGAAACAGCTGCTGGTCGCCGGGCAGATCGCGGAGCAACTGATGCTGCCGTTATCGGCGTCCAACTCGGCAGCGCTGCTGCGTTACCCCCAGGCCCGCGCGCAGCGGGTGCGTCCCGGCATCATGCTGTACGGCTCGTCTCCTTTCGACTGGCAAACGGCCAGCGAGCTGGGCCTGGCGGTCAGCCACCGGTTTACCGCCCGTGTAATTGCCATTAATGCGGTGGAGGCAGGTGAAAGTGTGGGCTACGGCGCGACCTGGACCACAGCTGAACCCTGTCAGGTCGGTGTGGTCGCCGTGGGCTATGGCGATGGCTACCCGCGGCATGCCCCCAGTGGTACGCCGGTGGCCGTGAACGGGGTTGTCACGCAATTGGTGGGCCGTGTTTCCATGGATATGCTTACCGTTGACGTGACCGGGCTGGGTGCCAGTGTGGGTGATGAGGTGGAATTATGGGGCGACGTGGTGGATGTGGATGACGTTGCCCGCGCCTGTGGCACCATCAGTTATGAATTATTCTGCCAGATCACCGCACGCCCGGAACGCATTGTCGTTTAATCCGAAGGCCGCTGTAGAAACGTAGCGCAGCGGAGTAACGCACGAAGTGCGGCCCGGAGGGTGAGCGCAGCGAATAACACCTCTTGAGGTGCGAACAAAACAGTTACGAGTTGCGAGTAGCGAGTTTCGAAAACCAAACCTATCAGGCCCGGCAGGTTCCGGTTGTGCTTTTCGCTACTCGAAACTCGTTACTCGCTAACGCTCGTATCCGCACCTCAAGCGGTGTTATTCGCTACGATTCTGCAGTGGCTTTGTAGATAGCAATACACGAGAAGGACTTGTTTGTGGCCAAGAAAAAAATCGCGTTTGTATGCACGGATTGCGGAGCGGATTTTCCCAAATGGCAGGGGCAGTGCCCGGCATGCAATGCCTGGAATACCTTGCAGGAATTTGTCCACGACCCTGCTACGCCATCGTCGAAAGGGGCGGGCAGCCGCGGCGGTTTTTCCGGGCAGCTGTCAGAAGTGCAGAACCTCAACGATATTGTGCTGGAAGAAACGCCACGCATTGGTTCCGGCATGGGCGAGCTGGATCGCGTGTTGGGCGGGGGGCTGGTGCCTGGCTCGGCGATCCTGATCGGCGGGCACCCTGGCGCCGGTAAATCCACCTTGCTGCTGCAGACACTGTGCAAACTCTCGGACAGCCAAAGCTGCTTGTATATCACCGGTGAGGAATCCCTGTCCCAGGTGGCCATGCGCGCCGATCGTTTGAAACTTCCCAAGGAAAAACTGCGCCTGGCGGCGGAAACGGATGTGGAGCAGATTCTGGAGCTGGCCCGTAAGGAAATGCCGCGCATCCTGGTAGTGGATTCCATTCAGGTGATGTTTCTCGCGGCGTTGCAGTCTGCGCCGGGGAGTGTGGCCCAGGTGCGCGAATGTGCGGCAGCCCTGACCCGCTTTGCCAAACAAACCGGCACCGTGTTGCTGCTGGTGGGGCACGTTACCAAGGACGGCACCCTGGCAGGGCCCAAGGTGCTCGAGCATATGATCGATTGCTCACTGATGCTGGAAGGCTCCACGGATTCCCGCTTTCGCACTCTGCGCGGCCTGAAAAACCGTTTCGGGGCGGTGAATGAGCTGGGGGTGTTCGCCATGACTGGCGAGGGCCTGAAAGAAGTGAAGAACCCGTCTGCCATTTTCCTGAATCGGGCTGATGAGATTGCCTCGGGCTCGCTGGTTACCGTGGTCTGGGAAGGTACACGACCGTTGCTGGTAGAGCTGCAGGCGTTGGTGGATGCCTCCCATTTTGGCAACCCCAGGCGTATCTGTGTGGGACTGGAAGGTAACCGACTGGCCATGTTGCTGGCGGTGCTGCATCGTCATGGTGGTATCCAGGTGGGCGATCAGGATGTGTTCATGAATGTGGTTGGCGGGGTCAAAGTGACGGAAACCGCCGCGGACCTGGCCCAGGTGCTGGCGATTGTGTCCAGCTTCCGGGACCGTGCGCTGGAGCGCGAGTTGGTGGTGTTTGGTGAGGTGGGGTTGTCCGGCGAGATCCGGCCTGTTCCCCAGGGGCAGGAACGGCTTTACGAAGCGGTGAAGCACGGCTTCAAAAAAGCCATTGTGCCCAAAGCGAACCTGCCCAGAAAACTGCCCGACGGTGTGGAGATTATCGGCGTCAGCAATGTGGCCGAGGCGCTGGAGTACCTTTGATTATCGCTCGTTGAGAGCAGGCGAGAAGGATTCCGACTTCGGTATACGTGCCCGGTTGTTCGAGCCGCAGCCAGGGCCGCACATTGCGGTGCGGCCCTGGTGCGAAGAGAGGATCGGCGTTTTATCTGCCCTATGGTTTCACAAAGGTGGCAATCACGTCGCAATCAGCGGTGATATTACTTGCCGAGTATGTATTGGCAGAGAGGGCCCCGTTGTCGCAGCCGGAAGCCGCACCCTGGTAGCTGGGGTTTGCGGTCAGCGTGACGCTGATGGTGCCACCGTCGTCCACCGTCTGGCTGGCGGGCGAAACAGAGCCCTGGTCCGTGCCTACCTGGTATTGCGCGATCTTGTTGTCTGCCGGAGCAGCTACGTAGGCGAGGCCGTTGTCGTAATCAATGGCCATGCTGTGGTAGGCGTTATTGGCAAAGGTGGCTGCCGTTGCCCTGCCGCTCAGCTTGGCTGTGCCGGGGTTGATTGAATAGATGGCGATGCCACTTGGCGCGGTTGAGTCACTGTTTCTTTTCGCTTTCAAATACGCCACTTCGCCATTGTCGGCGATATCCAGGGAGACACGCTGGGTGTCCTCATAGGTCAGGATTGTCGGGTTCGACAGGCTGGCAAAGTCACCGTTGCCATCAATGGAGTAGCCTCTGACGTTTACCGGGTTGCCAAACGGGAAGTCGTTGTAGGAGTATACGAGATACGCCTTCTGGGCGCCTGGCACCAGGGCAAGATCCTGTGTCTTGATGCTGTTCTGGCTGAGAAATGATGCTGACCATGCACCATTGATAGTCCCGGTGCTTGCTTCAACGGTGAAATGAAATACCCCGGCCTTGTCCAAAACTGTGGGGCTTTGCGATGGCTCGTCGTAGCTGACGTAAAGGTGCTCGCCGGTTGCGTCGACCACCATGCCATTCAGTTGCCGGGCGGTATTGT
>NZ_LWEZ01001327.1:0-2066 GCF_001634945.1 Alcanivorax sp. HI0044 | reverse complement strand
TGGCGAAGGTGGAACCTTCGAATATGCCGTGGCAGGTGATGTGTGCGAAATCCGCTACCTGCCCCAATACACCACTCGGCTGGCAGAACGGGTGGAAGCCGCGCTGGCCTCCCTGTTGCAACTGACACGCTGGTCCACCGGCGAGCAACTTCAAGCCAGCGGCATCAGTTTCTCCCATCCGGCTCTGGCCGACCCGGATCGCTATCAACAACTGCTGGGTGTCCCCGTTGAATTCGAAGCTGCCCACAATAGCTTGCGCATTTCAGCCGCCGCCCTGTCGCTGCCACTCATCTACGCCAACCCGGCGCTTTGCCAGCACTTGCGCACCCTGGCCGACCAGCTGCTGGAGCAACTGGGCAGCCAGTCGTTAAGTGCCAGCGTCCGCGACCTGTTACGTCAGCATCCCCGCTGGGGCAAGGAAAAAGTGGCCGAGCAGATGGCCATGAGCGGCCGCCACCTGATCCGCAAACTCAGCGAAGAAGGCACCAGCTTCAAGCTGCTGCGCGATTCACTGCTGCAGGGCATGGCTGAACAGTCACTGAAGGAAGGGTCAAAACTCTTTGATATTGCCGACAAATTGGGCTTTTCCGATGAAAGCGCCTTTGCCAAAGCCTTCAAACGCTGGACCGGCATGACGCCGGCCCAGTTTCGTGCACAAATTTAAACGGCCAACAGCGCCTGTTCGATATCTGCCAGGATATCGTCCACATGCTCGATACCAATGGACAGACGCACCAGGTCTGCGCTGACACCCGCCTTTTTCAGCTCTTCATCATTCAACTGCCGGTGTGTGGTAGTCGCCGGATGGCACGCCAGAGACTTGGCATCACCAATGTTGACCAATCGTTTGATCAACGCCAGCGCATCGATAAAACGCGCTCCCGCCTCGCGGCCACCTTCTACACCAAAACTGAGAATGGACGAGGGCACCCCGCCATCCATGTATTGCTGCGCCAATGCATAATCCTTGTCGGTTTCCAGGCCGGCAAAATTCACCCAGCTCACCTTGGCATGGTCGCGCAGGTACGCAGCCACTTTCATGGCATTCTCGCAATGGCGTTCCATGCGCAGGCTCAGGGTTTCAATGCCCTGCATAATCAGGAACGCATTCATCGGTGACAACGCGGCACCCATATTGCGCAAGGGCACAACCCGGGCACGACCAATGAACGCGGCCTCACCCATGGCCTCTACGTACACCACACCGTGATAGCTGGGATCCGGTTCATTGAACTGCGGGAAACGCGGGTTATCTTTCCAGGGGAATTTGCCGGAATCCACGATGGCGCCAGCAATGGTGGTGCCGTGGCCGCCCATGTATTTCGTCAATGAGTGCACCACAATATCAGCGCCGTGTTCAAAAGGCCGGCACAATGCTGGCGTCGCCACCGTATTATCCACCACCAGCGGCACGCCTGCGTCATGGGCCACCTTGGCTAACGCAGCCATATCCACCACGTTGCCCGCCGGGTTACCGATGGATTCGCAAAACACCATCCTGGTTTTTTCATCAATGGCATCCGCAATCGCCTGGGGATTGCGGCCATCGGCCATGCGCACCTCAATGCCCTGATTCGGCAAGGTATGCGCGAACAAGTTATAGGTACCGCCATAAAGCTGACTGGTGGAAACAATATTGTCCCCCGCTTTGGCCAGCGTCTGAATGGTTGCGGTGATCGCCGCCATACCTGACGCCATGGCCAACGCACCGATGCCGCCCTCCAGTTGCGCAACGCGCTCTTCAAGCACCGCGTTGGTCGGATTCATTATGCGACTGTAGATATTACCCGGCACTTTGAGATCAAAAAGATCCGCCCCATGCTGGGTATCATCAAAGTAGTAGCTGGTAGTCTGGTACATGGGCACGGCCACCGCATGGGTCTGCGGATCGCCAGCAAAACCACCATGAATGGCAATTGTTTCCCGTTTCATAAATCCCTGCCTCAGATTGAATTGTCGCCCAGGCGACACACACGCAAAAAGGCCGCCAAACGGCAGCCTGAAAAAGAACCTTTATTTAATCGGGGGTTCGTCCCAGAAATCAAATTGTTTGGGTATATCCGCCA
>NZ_LWEZ01001326.1:0-1158 GCF_001634945.1 Alcanivorax sp. HI0044 | reverse complement strand
AATCCGCAGGCATCTGCTCCGGCAGGTACAGGGCGAGCGAGTCTGCCACGCCATTATTACGGGCATTGTCTTCGCTGGCGATCAGCGCCTGGGGGTCGATATCCGTGCCGGTGGTCTCACCGGCACCGAGTAACAGCGCGGCGATGGCCAGTACCCCGGAGCCGCAGCCGAAATCGAGCACGGTTTTGCCGTGCAGGTCGGCGCCGTCCAGCCATTGCAGGCACAGCGAGGTGGTCTCGTGGGTCCCGGTGCCGAAGGCAAGGCCCGGGTCCAGCTTCAGGTTGACGGCTTGCGGGTCTGGCGCCTCGCTCCAGCTGGGAATGATCCACAGTCGCTCACCAAATTGCATGGGCGAGAAGTCATCCATCCAGGCCCGCTCCCAGGTCTGGTCTTCCAGGGTTTCGTGGTGGCTGGCTTCGGCTGTCAGCCCCTGGGCTGTGAGAGCGGCAAGTATCAGCTCGGGAGTCTGGTCCTTTTCAAACAGCGCACTGACCACGGTGTTTTGCCACAACGGGCGGGTGCCCGGCGGCGGTTCGAATACGGGCTGGTCGGCGCCGTCGGTGAGGGTCACGGCCACGGCGCCGAGGTTTTCCAGGGCAGCCTGAAAGGCATCGGCGTGTTGTTCGGTGGTGGCAAGGTGGAGCTGAAGCCAGGCCATGGACACTCCTGCAAGGCGTTGTGATGTACGGGTGGAAAGTGGCCGCAGTCTAGCGGATTCTGCTGCCCTGCGCTGCCTGTCGTTACGCCGGCCGGTTCGCTGGTGCGGTGATTTTTGCCGTTGCCGGGCCAGAAAAACAAAGGCCGCGCCGGGTTAGCGGGCGCGGCCTTTGTTGTGGCGCAGAGGAAAGAGCAGGCGCTTATTGATCGCCCAGCTTTTTCTCCAGGTGGTGAATATCCACTCCGCCTTCAATGAACGCCTTGTCCTTGAAGATTTTGTCGCGGTGCAGAGCGATATTGGTCTTGATGCCTTCTACCACGATTTCGTCCAGTGCGTTTTTCATGCGCGCAAAGGCGATGTCGCGGCTTTCCCCCCAGGTGATCAGCTTGCCGATCAGGGAATCGTAATAGGGGGGGACGGTGTAGCCACTGTAGATATGGGAGTCCACCCGCACGCCGTTGCCGCCAGGCGCATGGAAGTAGGATATTTTCCCCGGGCAA
>NZ_LWEZ01001325.1:0-927 GCF_001634945.1 Alcanivorax sp. HI0044 | reverse complement strand
GGCTGGATTCGCGGGCCGGACTACCCGCGTATTGCCTGGAATTCCGCCCTTGCCTACGACATGATTTACAGCCAGCCGGTGGTGCAGGATTTTGCGCGGCTTGAGGTGCCCACCCTGTTGATCATCGGCACCCGGGACCGCACCGCGCTGGGACGTAACCGGGCACCGGAATCAGAGCGTGCCCAACTGGGGCGCTATGACCAGCTGGGCAAGAAAGCGGCGCAACGCATTCCTGATGCGACTCTGGTTGAATTGGAGGGCATCGGTCATGTTCCACAATATGAAGCGTTTGATGCATACCGCGAGGCGTTACTGAATTTTCTGACGACCCGTTGTCGGGCTGTCTGGCCCAGGGAGGGGTATCATGGCTGTGCTGTCATTGTATGAACCGGTGAACTGGCTCAAGCCGGTGGCCGATGACGTCTGGATTGTCGATGGGCCGGTGATACATATGGCCCTGTATGGGGCAGGGCTTCCCTTCACGACCCGGATGACCATTGTGCGTTTGCCGGGCAACCGGTTGTGGCTGCATTCACCGGTGGCGTGGAACGCGCCCCTGGCCAGGCAGCTGGAAACCCTGGGCACGGTGACGCATCTGGTGTCGCCCAACCGGATTCACTACGCCTATATCGCTGACTGGTCGGCACACTATCCCGAGGCCCGTTGCTGGGCCTCACCGGGGGTGAGAGAGCGAGCCAGTAGCCAGAATATATCTGTGTCGTTCAGCGATGATCTGGGCGACCGTCCGCCGCCGGAATGGCATGACACTCTTGATCAGTTGTGCTTTCGCGGCAGCTCGGTGATGGAGGAGGTGGTGTTTTTGCATCGCCCCAGCCGCACGCTGATCCTGGCTGATCTAATCGAGAATTTTGATCCCGGCAAAGTGCATTGGCGCCTGCGGTGGCTGCTGCGCCTGGCGGGTGTGGT
>NZ_LWEZ01001324.1:0-1306 GCF_001634945.1 Alcanivorax sp. HI0044 | reverse complement strand
GTTTTCCCGCCGCCAGCAGGTTCACGTTGTTGGCTGCCGGGGTGCCGGCGGTTTCCACCGAGGCATCGCTGCGCATCCAGCCCAGTTGCTGATGGTTTTCGGCGCTGGCGCCGTTGGTGTTCAGGGTCGGGCGACCGTTGGGGTTGTAGACCAGAAAGAACGAGGCGGCGGTGGAGGAATTGTCACCGGTCCACTCGCCTTTGCCGCGGCCGTTGGCGGAGTCATCAATGCGCCCGTTGCTGGACACGGAGCCATCGCTGAATACGTACATCATCAGCGGCATGTTGCGGCGGCGGGCGTATTCCAGGCAGGCGCCCATGCAGCGCCCGGCGCGCAGGTCCCGTTGTTCGCCGGTGCCCCGTTCGCCGGTGTGGTAATCGAAGCCGCCCATGGAAATACAGCCGGCGCCGGCGTAGCCGTTGACCACCAGCTTCATGATGGAGGCGGTTTTTTCGAACTCCCGATCATTCAACTCTGACTCGGAAAAGATGCTGAGGATGTCCGTGTCCTCACGAATATTCAGGGCAGAGGGATTGCCATAGCGGTCGGTAATATCGGCGGCTTCCACATAGCCGCAACGCAGCAAGTCGCGCAAATTAGCGCGGCGGTTGGCGTCGCTGAGGCCGCTATTGATACGATCGATGCGCTTGTGGCTGATGCGAGCAATGGATTCCATCACCGACACGGCATCGTCCTTGGACAGCATTCCCACCAGCTTGCCGGTGTCCACCAGGCCGGTCACGTCGGTGCCTCGGTCCACCTTGGTGGGGCGGGCGGAGGCGATGATGGAACCGTCCGGCGACATGGAGTTACCGCCGGACAATGAGCTGCGAGACCCGATCAGCGACAGCAGTTCGCCATCGGCGCCGGCATTGAAAATGCCGTACATGGGGTTGTGGGGATTATTGGCCGTGTCGTTTTCGGAGCGCGCAGGAATCACGCAGCCATTCACGTTGCCCATGGCGCCGGGGGCTCTTTCCTGGATGCCGCGCAGGAAGGGCGAGTCACTGTGAAAGGCCAGCCCCAGGTCGGTGTTGACTACGCCGGGGTTATTGTTGGGCGCCATATCGCCTGGCAGGCCCAGTTTCGAGTAGCCGGCACTGCTGAGAAAATCCAGTTGCCCGCCCTGGCCGCCCACCAGCACATTGGAGCCGGCAATATTGGCGCCGCCGGCCAGGTCGAAACAGATGAACGGAATCTTGCCGGCGCCGGCACCTAGGATGCCGCAGTCGGTCTTGATGGTTTCCAGGTCGCCCTGCAGGGCAGNCATGGCCTCGCGGGGATTACTGAACAAGCCGAACAGGCC
>NZ_LWEZ01001323.1:0-1491 GCF_001634945.1 Alcanivorax sp. HI0044 | reverse complement strand
TCCTTGCCCAGGTAATCGCCCTGGCACTGGTTATAATACTTTTGGGTTGCAGACACCCTTCCGCTCTTTGGGGCTGCAAAACGGTTGCGTATCGTTTTTAGGGAATGGTATCGAGTTTAAAGATCTGACTATCGGATTTCCGCAGGTGGAGCGGTTGAATCGACCCGTTGTTTTGAGAGGTAACCGACAAACTCAAGCGGGTGTTTATAATGCTCAGCTGGGATCAGCTGTGGACGAGCTGGTCGATAACCTGGATGTCGTTCGCTCTAACGGTGGAGGCCTGACTAATTCAGAAGCTCTTGTGAACGCACTTCTGCCGCTGCTCGCTAATCCTGTCAAAGATAATATTAAAGGCCAGTTGGCTTCAGGGTTGGGAACCACCCCGGGAAACCTTAATACATTTGTCATCCCATATAATATTTCTAATCTGCATAGTGTAATGGTGGATACACCATTGTTTGGTCTATCTTTCCAAAAAGAGCCGGTACAATACCCAGGTTATGTTGAGTCGGTGTCAAGAGGTTGGGCGATGTATTTGCCCGACGCCTTCAAACTTGAGGTGTCGAATCCAACCACTTATTTTGTTAATAATATCGTGAATGGCAATGCCGCAGTGGGTAACATTACGCCCTTGCCGGACCCCGGCAGTGGCGCGGTATTTGATAACTGTTGGGGCTCTGCTACATTCTGCTAACCCCTCACAACGAAACAAAAGAGCCCCTTGATCAAAAGGGGCTTTTAAATTGTGTCATTTATGGGTGAGCATGTGCTGAACGACGCTGTTTCCAAGACTCGCACCAACTTTTGGTTCGTATTCTTGGTTGTTTCTCTAATTGCTTTCTACTGTGGCATTGCCTGGTTGGCCCGCGGCGAATATCAGTGGTGGTATATTGATTTTGTGGCGGATGCCAATGTTTATTGGGGCGATGATAGCTACCGTTATTTTCTTGCCAAAACCGCATTTCGAAATCCGGATGTTTACTGGTTTAACTTTGTGCTGCCCCTTGCGGTATTTTTTGATGGTGTCTTGACCACTATTAGTAATGAAAGTCTTTATTATTCTCGCGCTCTGAAGTCGTTTCCGCTTGTTTTATCTGTTTTTCTGGTTTATTTCACTTGCCTGAAGCTGGATGTTAAAAGGGTATGGGCGTTTCTTTCAGCTGGAATGCTGGCGTTTTTTCCTCTTTATGTTTTTGTTTCATTGAGTTTCTACGGTGAGTCTTGGCTGGTATTTTTTATTTGCCTTGCACTGTTTTTGTTAGCGGATAAAAAAATGCGTGCCGCTGCCTTGGTTATTGGCTTAATGCCATTGATAAGGGGGGAAAGTATAGGCTTTGTTGCTTCGTTTTCTCTGTTTGCATTACTGCAACGCGACAGAAAGCTATTGTTTTGGGCGTTGGCGCCTGGCTCTATTTACTTTTGCCTGATCACTACTATCGGCCCTGGCTTGCAAAACTTTCTAGGCTGGAGGCTCAATGTTGCAGATGTTTT
>NZ_LWEZ01001322.1:0-1370 GCF_001634945.1 Alcanivorax sp. HI0044 | reverse complement strand
CATCAGCGCGTCCACGGTTTTATCCGTAGGCTCGACAATATCCACCAGCCGCTTGTGGGTGCGGATCTCATACTGATCTCGCGCATCTTTGTTTACGTGCGGAGAGACCAGCACTGTAAAGCGTTCTTTACGCGTCGGCAGCGGGATTGGACCCGTTACTTGCGCGCCTGTCCGTTTGGCCGTATCCACGATCTCCTGGGCGGACTGATCAATCAGACGATGATCAAAGGCCTTGAGACGAATACGGATTCTTTGGTTAGCCATAGCTAACAAACTCCAGACCGTTTCGAGCCATAGTTTATATGGCAAAAAGCCCACTTACCTCATCGCTACAGGATAGGTGAGTGGTGTCAAAACAAGCCCGGGAACAATGCCCCGGTTGGTACTGCCCGAAGGCAGGGCGCGAATATTAGCCATACCCCGGGGGTATTGCAAGGGGTATTTCGCCAAAAAACCCAAATTAACTGTAAAAGCGGTTATCGCAAAGCGACATCCGCCGCCACAGAGCCCATCAAAGCCACAACCGCGGCGCCAGCCAAGGAACAAGCCAATACCGACCCCTCCTGGTGGCATCCCACCGGGCTGAGACGGTACTCCTGTTTTTCCGCCCCGCCAAGCCCTGCCCTGAAAATCCGACAACTCATTGCCGAACAGGCAGCTCACCACCTTCGATTGCAACCACCACAAGCACGAGCAACACCTGGCCACATCACACTGCAGAAAACCGCTTCACACACCGCTCAGCACGCCACAGCGAAGCTGCCAGACCACTCACACCCCAAGCCTCAACAGCCCAACAGACACCGTTGACAACACCATCAAATCGCAGGCAAAAAAAAGGGCCGCCGAAGCGACCCTTTTTATCACCGTAAAACTTACTCGGTGATTTTAGCTACCACGCCGGCGCCAACGGTACGGCCACCTTCGCGAATCGCGAAGCGCAGGCCGTCTTCCATGGCGATCGGAGCGATCAGCTCAACGTCCATCTGCACGTTATCGCCCGGCATTACCATTTCGGTACCTTCCGGCAGAGTACATGCACCTGTCACGTCAGTCGTACGGAAGTAGAACTGCGGACGGTAGCCGTTGAAGAACGGAGTGTGGCGACCACCTTCGTCTTTACTCAGGACATACACCTCAGCAACGAACTTGGTGTGCGGCTTGATGGAGCCCGGCTTGGCCAGTACCTGGCCACGCTCAACTTCATCACGCTTGGTACCACGCAGCAGAACACCAACGTTCTCACCAGCGCGACCTTCGTCCAGCAGCTTGCGGAACATCTCAACACCGGTACAGGTGGTCTTGGTGGTGTCGTTGATACCCACGATTTCCAGCTCTTCACCCACCTTGATGATGCCACGCTCTACACG
>NZ_LWEZ01001321.1:0-1814 GCF_001634945.1 Alcanivorax sp. HI0044 | reverse complement strand
GCGTATCGCGAGTCGACGACGCTGACGCGGGCCTCACGCTTGCCGCCAAGTTCGAGAACCGATGACAAGGACAGGGTGTACTCTGCCGCGTCGCTCCCCTGCCGGTTGCCGCTGCCGAGGACGTTTTCCACCTCCAGGCCGGCTTCCAGGGCAGGATTTTGATCCGCCGTGAAACGACGGCCTTCAAGGCCCTGAAGGCGAAAATCGAAAACCTGCAGGGTGGGGTTCTGCGCCACGGTCCGCGAGAGGGCATTGGCAAGTGTGAGAGGTGCCTGCTCGGCGTACGCAACAGTGCCCGTCAGGGTTAGCACGAGAAGACACAGCAAGGTGTTAAAAAATTGACTCGGTATTACCCGCCGCCCATTTTTTATGGGCATTCCAAAAAGCATGAAACTACTCCTACGAAAGTCTAAATGACAGTAGTTCCCCAAGCTGGGGAAGGTGCTGCTCGCAGGATCAAACGATAGGAGGGCGGAAAGGAGAGGATTGATCGACAGAGGAAAAACTGGCCTGGTAGCCCGTCAGGCTTTTGTCCGGCATATTGCCCAAAGCGTCCGGCAGGTAACCCATCGATAGCATATGGCAGTGCCCATGGCACAGATCACATTGCACGAATGAATGGCCGGAATCGTCCGGCGCGGCGGGAGACTGATTGCCGGTCGTGTCGGCTGGCTCAATATCCGAGGGGTCAGTTAAAAGTTCAGCATCGTGGTGAACCACTCCCGGACTATAAAACTGACCCATATCAGCAACAGACACCACCGACTGCAAAGCCATCAGGAGCATCATTGCCATTATGAATCTGCGTCTAACCACGCCAGTTATGCCCAAACAAAAAGGAAGCGAAGTCTAGCGGCACAGCAATTGCCTGTAAAGTCCTCTACGCATTCGGGGGCTACGTTCAGCGCCAAGACATTTACCAAGACCATGAAACGGTTGTCCGTGAGTGCTGGATAAGCTCTATTCATTGGAGTTTTTCCTTTGATTAGCGACTAATATCCAGATTCATTTATTATAGATCGTCAAGTCCCAGCGGTCGGTTGGATGGTTTTTTACCGGGTCAATTTTCAAATCGGCCGCCTGCCACCAGTTTTTTCCCAGCCATTGTGATGCGGGCAGAGCGCCTGACTAGACAGCAAATTGAACGGATGATCGACCAGCATGCCGAGAAGTGCAGCCAAAAGGACAGATTTAGCCGACCGCTTGCTGTTTCTCAGAGATATCCCCTTTTCCATTTCTGCAGCTGTGGGTTTCATCGCGCTCTCGGGTATTGCCATCCTCAATGGGTTGGTAATGGTGTCGTTTATCCGTGAGTTGATGCATGAAGGTGTAACGCTGGATGACGCGATTATTGAAGGCGCGGTGACCAGGTTACGGCCAATTATAACCACCGCACTGGTGGCATCATTGGGTTTTGTGCCGATGGCGCTGAATACGGGTATCGGGTCTGAGGTTCAGCGACCACTGGCGACTGTCGTTATTGGCGGCATTATTTCTTCTACCTTGCTAACGCTATTTGTCCTGCCAGCCCTGTACCGGCTGGTCAATGGGAAGGCAGCGCAGCAAATCAACAACAAGGGAGTTTAGGTTGTGAAATTGAAATACTGGATTGGTCTTCTATCCATTTTGGCAAGCAGCATCGCCATGGGGCATGGCATGTCAGCAGAGGATAAGGCGAGGGCGCTCAATGCCGGTTTCATGGAGTACATTGAGCTTGGAGCGATGCACATGGTCACAGGCTATGACCATTTACTGTTTCTGTTCGGCGTGGTGTTCTTTCTGACCCGCTTCAGTGACATTGTTCGTTTTATAAC
>NZ_LWEZ01001320.1:0-1450 GCF_001634945.1 Alcanivorax sp. HI0044 | reverse complement strand
GATGCTGGCCAGTGGCTCGCCAGCCTTGACCGCGTCACCGAGACTGGCATTGATTTTCGTAACCTGACCCGGGAAGCGTGCCCTGATCAGGGCAATCCCGTCGGGATTGGGAACAAGGCGGCCATAACTGCTGATGGTGCGCTCCAGGATGCCGGCACCTGCGGCCTTGCTTCGGATACCGGCTTGCTCCGCCATCTCGGCGGAGATTTCCGCGTGAGTGCTCTCCGACTCCTCGTGCTCGCCGCGCTCTTCGTTGACGTCACCGTGCGCATGCGAATCATCACTGTGATCATCTTCCGCGGCATGAGTCGGTCCGGCCGTCAGCACATAAACGCTGGCAAGTATGAGTAAATAGTTAACGACTTTCATGGTAGTAATCCTTGTTCAGCGGCCAGCCAGAGGCTGCGCCGTCAGTTGTTCGATCAGCGACTGGTTGAGCAGCGCCGTGGTGGCGGCGTCGACCAGCGCCTGCCGGGCGGAGAGCAATTCCCGCTGCGCGGCGGTCCACTCCACATAGCTGTAGCGACCTTTCTCGTAGGCCTCGCGGGTCTGGCTGAGGGCATCACTCAGATCGGGAAGCACTTGGCCGCGAATCTGCTCAACCGCCTCGATGTTTTGCTGCCGCTGTCGGTAAGCCTCGAACAGGCGCGAGTGGAGGCGAAGCAGGGTGTCCTCCCGGCGGTACCGGACTTCATCCCGCGCCGCCAGAGCGGCTTGCACTTCGCCGCGATTGCGCCGTCCGGAAAACAGCGGTACGGAAAACCCGCCGACCAGCGCCGAGTCATCCGTCTCCTCGAACTGCCGGACACCCACCTGCCAGCGGATATCGCTCTCGGACTGGCTCCGTGCCAATTGGACTTCCGCCTCACGGACGCGCCGCTCGCTGGCATAGATTTGAATGGCCGGGCTCTCACTGACCCGCTGGTACAGGATCTCGAAACTGTCGGAGGACCCGAACTGGAACAGGTCGCCCTCCAGACTCTGAAAGTCCGGACGGGTATCACCCCAGAGCGAAGCCAGAGCTATTTTCCGGCTCTCGTATTCGCTTAACACGCGGGACTGCTCGATACGACTCCGGGTGAGCGCGGCCCTGGCGCGCATGACTTCGGCCTGGGGCGCCGCGCCCCGGTCGGCGCGACGGGTGACGATCTCGTGGGTGGCCTCGGTCAGCGCCACAGCGTCAGCGGCCAGTTCAAGTTTTTCCTGCAGGGCCAAGGTGGCGACAAAACGCTGGGCCACCTGTCCCAGCACATCCAGGGTTTCGGCCTGGCGCTCGGCCTCGACCAGAGCGTATCGCGAGTCGACGACGCTGACGCGGGCCTCACGCTTGCCGCCAAGTTCGAGAACCGATGACAAGGACAGGGTGTACTCTGCCGCGTCGCTCCCCTGCCGGTTGCCGCTGCCGAGGACGTTTTCCACCTCCAGGCCGGCTTCCAGGGCAGGATTTTGA
>NZ_LWEZ01001319.1:0-1551 GCF_001634945.1 Alcanivorax sp. HI0044 | reverse complement strand
CACCGACGTGATCAACCCGGCCACGAAGCCGCCACCGGGCAGATTGTGCCCGCGCAGGAAAATATACACCGCAATCAGCAGCGCCAGCGGCAACAAGGGCCGGGAAATGGTCACCAACACCAGCGGATGCGCATCCGCAGCCCAGGGGCGCCCCAGCGAGTCGTACTTGGCCGATGCCAGGTTCAGATCCTTGAGCAGCGCATAAATACCCATGGCGGCAACGCCCAGCACGGTGATTTCCCCAAAGGTATCGAAGCCCCGGAAATCGACCAGAATCACGTTGACCACATTGGTGCCGCCACCACCAGACTTGCTGTTATCCATAAAGAACTGGCTGATGGTTGTGGTTTCCCCGGTCATCACCAGGAAGGCCAGCACCGCCACACCGGCGCCCACAACAAGCGCTAGCAGCACATCGCGCAACACCCGCACCGACGACGATTCCACCTGGGTACGCACCGGCAGGAAGTACATGGCCAGCATTAGCAGCAGCATGGTGACCACCTCCACCGATAACTGGGTCAGCGCCAGATCCGGCGCCGAGAAGCGCACAAACAGGAGTGACACCATCAACCCCACTACACTCAACGACATGATCGACGTCATCCGGTGGCGGTGCAGGAACGTGGTCAGCAGGGCCGCCGCCACCAACATGGCGGTACACAAGATCGCCACCCCATCCATAGGCAACATGCCCACATCCAGGCTCAGCGCCGGCAGGTGCCACATCTGGGTAAGCAGAATCACCGCCACCAGCGTGACCGCCCAGGCCACATAACTCTGTAGCGACCCGTTCTGCAGCCGCCCGGTAATGGCACTGGCCACCCGCCCCAGCTGCTGAATTCGCCCTTCGAACACCAGTTTGGCATCCACCTCGGGCAAGCGCGCCCACAGGTCAAACAAGCGGCGACGCTGGGAATAGATAAAGATGCCACCGAACAGGGCAATAAAACTCATCACCAGCGGCAAATTAAAACCATGCCAGATCGCCAGGTGGTATTCCGGCAAGTCGCCTCCCAGCGTGGCAGCAGCCGCCACCGCCAGCAGGCCCGCCACGGTGAGCGCCGGAAACACGCCCACCGCCACACACAGCGCCACCAGAATTTCCACCGGCACCTTCATGTAGCGCGGCGGCTCATGGGGCGGGTACTTGGGCAGGTTTATCGGCTCGCCATTAAAGAACACGTCATGGATAAAGCGCGCCGAATAGGCCACCGAGAACACCCCGCCCAGGGTTGCCCCCACCGGCAGAATCCAGCTCAGGGCCCCCAGCTGGTGGGAATCCAGCGTTTCGGCAAAGAACATCTCCTTGGACAGGAAGCCATTCAGCAACGGCACCCCGGCCATGGCCGCGGACGCCACCATGGCCAGCACCGCCGTGTAAGGCATGTACTTCCACAGGCCATTGATCCGGCGCATGTCGCGGGTGCCGGCTTCGTGGTCAATAATCCCCGCCGCCATAAACAGGCTGGCCTTGAAGGTCGCGTGGTTGATGATATGGAACACCGCTGCCACCGCCGCCAGCTCACTGTTGAGACCGAACAGCAAGGT
>NZ_LWEZ01001318.1:0-934 GCF_001634945.1 Alcanivorax sp. HI0044 | reverse complement strand
ACCGGGAGTTTGGCGGGGCGCTTGGCGCGACTGATGTTCTCCACCTCTCCCAGAGGCTGATGAATCACATGTCGATACAGGAAAACCAGAGCATTTAGCGCCTGATTTTGAGTGGCAGCAGCCACATTTCGGCTTGTTGCAAGCCAGGTTAGGAAGAGAGATACCTCTCGTTCGGCCATCTCGGCAGGATGGCGTAACTTGTGAAAGCGTATGAAATAGCGAATCCAGTACCAGTAGGTTTTCTCGGTACGATGACTGTAATGGCGCACCCTGATCGCCTCGCGAAACTGCTCACGAAGCCTGGGGCGGCCTGCACGCTCCTTGTGCATGGGCTGACTCCTGTAACTTAGCTGTACATATGGACAGCATTATTGAGTTAGAGAAATGAAGAAGTCAACATATTGAATAATGCGCTGGGAGGCTGGTTTGTAACTTGCTGACTTTTCTGGTTTTATCTTTCAATATGCAAATTGATAAACCGTGATATGAAGCCGGCGCGTTCATTGGATATTCGAGCCGGCTTCCTAATACCTGTTATATGCTCGCAGAGGGTAAACCTCAAACCTCGAGGAATTTAATTTGGAGATGATAATTACAATTGCGGGTACTGTGCTGACTGCTATCGGCACTGGTGTCACAGTTTGGCAGGCGTCGAAAGTTAAATCCTATAGGGATCAGATCGCTTTTGACCTCAGAAAGCTCCACTTGTCGGAAGTCGCGGAGTTGTTAAAGAGGGCGCAAGATGAAGGACGAAAACTTCTCTCTCAAGTGCAGCAGTTGAATCGTGGAAAAAGCATATTGACCATAACTGATGCGATTCAGTCATATATTGATAAGGCCGTAAATTTAATTCACTTAAACGGCCCGGACTCAGATCTAAGAACCCAAATCTTACAGTCTCAACAAAAATTACGACAGTTCCAGAACACTGAGG
>NZ_LWEZ01001317.1:0-25632 GCF_001634945.1 Alcanivorax sp. HI0044 | reverse complement strand
GGTATCAACGACACCACCAAGACCACCTGTACCGGTGTTGAGATGTTCCGCAAGCTGCTGGACGAAGGTCGCGCTGGTGAGAACGTTGGTGTTCTGCTGCGTGGTACCAAGCGTGATGAAGTTGAGCGTGGCCAGGTACTGGCCAAGCCGGGCTCCATCAAGCCGCACACCAAGTTCGTTGCTGAGGTGTATGTCCTGAGTAAAGACGAAGGTGGTCGCCACACTCCGTTCTTCAACGGCTACCGTCCGCAGTTCTACTTCCGTACGACTGACGTGACAGGTGCATGTACTCTGCCGGAAGGTACCGAAATGGTAATGCCGGGCGATAACGTGCAGATGGACGTTGAGCTGATCGCTCCGATCGCCATGGAAGACGGCCTGCGCTTCGCGATTCGCGAAGGTGGCCGTACCGTTGGCGCCGGCGTGGTAGCTAAAATCACCGAGTAAGTTTTACGGTGATAAAAAGGGTCGCTTCGGCGGCCCTTTTTTTTGCCTGCGATTTGATGGTGTTGTCAACGGTGTCTGTTGGGCTGTTGAGGCTTGGGGTGTGAGTGGTCTGGCAGCTTCGCTGTGGCGTGCTGAGCGGTGTGTGAAGCGGTTTTCTGCAGTGTGATGTGGCCAGGTGTTGCTCGTGCTTGTGGTGGTTGCAATCGAAGGTGGTGAGCTGCCTGTTCGGCAATGAGTTGTCGGATTTTCAGGGCAGGGCTTGGCGGGGCGGAAAAACAGGAGTACCGTCTCAGCCCGGTGGGATGCCACCAGGAGGGGTCGGTATTGGCTTGTTCCTTGGCTGGCGCCGCGGTTGTGGCTTTGATGGGCTCTGTGGCGGCGGATGTCGCTTTGCGATAACCGCTTTTACAGTTAATTTGGGTTTTTTGGCGAAATACCCCTTGCAATACCCCCGGGGTATGGCTAATATTCGCGCCCTGCCTTCGGGCAGTACCAACCGGGGCATTGTTCCCGGGCTTGTTTTGACACCACTCACCTATCCTGTAGCGATGAGGTAAGTGGGCTTTTTGCCATATAAACTATGGCTCGAAACGGTCTGGAGTTTGTTAGCTATGGCTAACCAAAGAATCCGTATTCGTCTCAAGGCCTTTGATCATCGTCTGATTGATCAGTCCGCCCAGGAGATCGTGGATACGGCCAAACGGACAGGCGCGCAAGTAACGGGTCCAATCCCGCTGCCGACGCGTAAAGAACGCTTTACAGTGCTGGTCTCTCCGCACGTAAACAAAGATGCGCGAGATCAGTATGAGATCCGCACCCACAAGCGGCTGGTGGATATTGTCGAGCCTACGGATAAAACCGTGGACGCGCTGATGAAACTGGATCTGGCTGCTGGTGTGGACGTGCAGATCAGCCTGGGTTAACAACGGGCGGGTTTATCCCGACAGGTTGTGAAGAGGTAAACAATGGCGATTGGTGTGATCGGTCGAAAATGCGGCATGACCCGGGTGTTCACTGAAGAAGGTGTCAGTGTTCCGGTGACTGTGATTGAGGTTAGCCCTAATCGGGTTTCCCAGGTCAAGACCGAAGAATCAGATGGCTATCAGGCCGTACAGGTAACTGTAGGTGAGCGCCGTGCCAGCCGCGTGACCAAGGCGCAAGCCGGTCATTTCGCGAAAGCTGGTGTTGAGGCGGGTCGTGGTGTCTGGGAATTCCGTGCTGAAGCTGGTGAGTTTGAGGCGGGTTCCGCGGTGACTGTTGAGGGGTTTGAGGCAGGTCAGATGATCGATGTCACTGGCTCCTCCAAGGGTAAAGGGTTCGCTGGCGGCGTTAAGCGCTGGAACTTCAGTACCCAGGACGCCACTCACGGCAACTCCTTGTCCCACCGTGCTCCGGGTTCTATTGGTCAGAACCAAACCCCGGGCCGCGTGTTTAAAGGCAAGAAGATGGCCGGTCATCTGGGTGCTGAGCGTGTCACTGTCCAGAACCTGGAAGTGGTGCGTGTCGATGCTGACAAGAATCTGTTGCTGGTTAAAGGTGCGGTCCCCGGTGCTACCGGTGGTGATGTGATCGTGCGTCTGGCAGTGAAGGCGAAGGCCTGAAAGAGGAATAGAGGATGAATCTCAATACTGCCTCTGGAGGTACCGTTACCGTTTCCGAAGTCGCCTTCGGCAAGGACTTTAACGAGCCTCTGGTTCATCAGGTTGTGACTGCGTTTCTGGCAGGTGCCCGTCAGGGTTCCAAAGCTCAGAAAAACCGTTCCGATGTGAGTGGTGGTGGTCGTAAGCCGTGGCGTCAAAAGGGTACTGGTCGTGCCCGTGCGGGTACGATTCGTAGCCCGATCTGGCGTGGCGGCGGCAAGACTTTTGCTGCGGTACCACGTGACCACTCTCAGAAGGTGAACCGCAAAATGTACCGCGGTGCGCTGCAGTGCATTATGTCTGAGCTGGTGCGTCAAGAGCGTCTGGTTGTTGTGGATGAGTTTACTGTTGACTCTCCCAAGACCAAAACGGTTGCAGCCAAGTTGAAAGACATGGAGCTGAGCAGTGTGTTGATCGTCACTGATAATGTTGACGAAAACCTGTTCCTGGCTTCACGTAATTTGCCGAAGGTTGATGTGCGCGATTCTCAGGGCGTTGATCCGGTAAGTCTGATTGCTTTCGAGAAGGTGCTGATCACTGTGCCGGCTCTGAAGAAGCTTGAGGAGGCCCTGGCATGAATCAAGAGCGTATTTTGCAGGTGCTGCGTGCGCCGCACGTTTCTGAAAAGGCCACGATTGTGGCTGATCAGAACAACACCTTCGTATTCAAGGTTGCTAAAGATGCGAGCAAGCTGGAAATCAAAAAAGCCGTTGAAGCGCTTTTTGAAGTGAAGGTTGAAGCTGTTCGTACCGCCAACATGAAAGGCAAGTCCAAATTCTTTGGTCGCGTTGCGGGTAAGCGCGTTGACTGGAAGAAGGCCTATGTTTCCCTCGCGGAAGGCCAGGACATTGACTTCCTGGGCGCAGAGTAAGGAAGGGAGTAAGGAATAATGGCGATTGTAAAGTGCAAGCCGACTTCTCCGGGCCGCCGCTTTGTAGTCAAGGTGGTCAACGAAGATCTGCACAAGGGTGCTCCCTACGCACCGCTGTTGGAAGCCAAGGCGAAAAACGGTGGTCGTAACAATAACGGTCGAATTACCACTCGTCATAAGGGTGGCGGTCACAAGCAGAAATATCGTGTGATCGATTTTCGTCGCAATAAAGACGGTATCGCCGGGGTTGTAGAGCGTCTTGAGTATGACCCGAACCGTACCGCGCACATCGCGCTGGTGAAGTATCTGGACGGTGAGCGTCGATACATTTTGGCCCCCAAAGGCCTGAAAGCAGAAGATCGTATCCAGTCCGGCGAAGATGCGCCGATCAAGCTGGGTAACGCCCTTCCGCTGCGTAATATTCCGCTGGGTTCCACTATCCACAATGTGGAAATGAAGCCTGGCAAAGGTGGTCAGATTGCTCGCTCTGCAGGGACTTCCGTGCAGCTGCTGGCAAAAGATGGCCAGTATGTGACTCTGCGTCTTCGCTCCGGCGAAATGCGTAAGGTCCACGCTGACTGCAAGGCCACAATCGGTGAAGTATCCAACAGTGAGCACAGCTTGCGCTCACTGGGTAAGGCGGGCGCGAAGCGCTGGCGGGGTGTTCGACCCACCGTACGCGGTGCGGCGATGAACCCGGTAGACCACCCGCATGGTGGTGGTGAAGGGCGCAGCTCTGGTGGCCGTCATCCGGTTACACCTTGGGGTGTTCCGACCAAAGGCTACAAGACCCGTACAAACAAGCGCACGACCAAAATGATTGTGCGTGACCGTCGTAAGTAAGGGATAGAGAGAGGTTCAGGCTGTGCCACGTTCACTGAAAAAAGGTCCTTTTGTGGATCACCACCTGCTAGGCAAGGTGGAAGATGCGGTGGAAGCCGGCTCCCGTAAGCCGATTAAAACCTGGTCTCGCCGCTCCATGATTATTCCGGAGATGGTGGGCCTGACTATTGCGGTATATAACGGCAAGCAACATGTGCCGGTAATGGTTTCCGAGCATATGGTTGGCCACAAGCTGGGTGAATTTGCCCTGACCCGCAACTACCGCGGGCATGCCGTGGACAAGAAGGCTAAGCGATAAGGTGACAGTTATGGCTACTGAAGTTGCAGCCCGTCTGCGCGGTGCAAGAATTTCGGCTCAGAAAGCCCGCCTCGTAGCCGACCAGGTCCGTGGCCTGGAGGTTGAGAAGGCGCTGAATCTTCTGGAATTCAGCCCGAAGAAGGCGGCAAAAATCGTTAAGAAGGTGCTGGAGTCCGCGATTGCAAATGCGGAAAACAACGACGGCGCTGACGTTGATGAGCTGAAGGTGTCCACGGTGTTCGTGGATGAAGGCATGACGATGAAGCGGATTCGCCCGCGCGCCAAAGGCCGCGCTGACCGTATCCTCAAGCGTACTTGCCACATTACTGTGAAAGTCTCAGAAGGTCAGGAGTAACCAGATGGGTCAGAAAGTTCATCCGGTCGGTATTCGCCTTGGCATTGTCAAAGAGCATAATTCGCTTTGGTATGCCGGACCGAAGTCTTATTCAGACTGCCTGGTTACCGATCTGCAAGTGCGTGAGTATCTTTTCAAGCGCCTTAAAAGTGCATCGGTAAGCCGTATCAAGATCGAGCGTCCTTCTGAAAACGTTCGCATCACTATTGCTACTGCGCGTCCGGGCATTGTTATTGGCAAGAAAGGTGAAGACGTTGAGCGTCTGCGTCGTGATGTTGCTGCCAAGATGGGTGTGCCTGTGCACATCAACATCGAGGAAGTGCGCAAGCCCGACCTGGATGCCCGTCTGGTAGGTGATAATGTTGCCGGCCAGCTGGAGCGTCGAGTCATGTTCCGTCGCGCCATGAAGCGTGCGGTGCAGAACGCCATGAAGTCTGGCGCTGAAGGTATTCGAATTCAGCTGTCCGGTCGTCTGGGTGGTGCAGAGATTGCGCGTACCGAATGGTACCGCGAAGGCCGAGTGCCTCTGCATACTTTGCGTGCCGACATCGACTACGCAAGCGTACGTGCTGAAACCACTTACGGCACCATCGGTGTGAAGGTCTGGATCTTCCGCGGCGAAGTGCTTGGTGGCATGGAGCAGGTACAGGAAGAGCAGAAGCAGTCCAAGGGCGCGAAGAAGCGCGGCCGCGGTTAAAGGGTAACGAACGATGTTGCAGCCGAAGCGTACCAAATTCCGGAAAGTGATGAAGGGCCGTAACCGTGGCCTGGCACAGCGGGGCAGCAAGGTGTCTTTCGGCACCATTGGCCTGCAAGCAACCGGTCGTGGCCGTATTACTGCGCGCCAGATCGAAGCAGCCCGTCGTGCAATGACCCGCCATATCAAGCGGGGCGGTAAAATTTGGATCCGGGTATTCCCGGACAAGCCGATTACCAATAAGCCTCTTGAAGTGCGGATGGGTAAAGGTAAAGGTTCTGTAGAGTACTGGGTTGCTCAGATTCAACCTGGAAAAATGCTTTACGAAATGGAAGGTGTGTCAGAAGACGTTGCGCGTGAAGCGTTCCGTCTGGCCGCGGCCAAGCTGCCGGTAAGCACCCGTGTCGTGACTCGGACGGTGATGTAAGCCATGAAAGCGAGCGAGCTGAAAGATAAGAGTGTCGAGGAGCTGCAGCAGACGCAAATCGAGCTGCTTGAGGAACAATTCAAGCTGCGTATGAAGAGCGCGTCCGGTCAGATTTCTAAAACCCATGAGCTTGGGAAGGTTCGCCGCAATATTGCGCGCGTTAAGACCATTCTGAGAGAGAAACAGGGTAACTAGTCATGGCAGAGGCGAACACAATGCGCCGGACCGCTACCGGCAAAGTCATCTCCAATAAAGGTGATAAAACTATCACTGTATTGGTAGAGCGCCGGGTTCAGCACCCGATTTACGGCAAGATTATCAAGCGTTCCACCAAGTTGATGGCGCATGATGAAGAAAATCAGTGTCGTGAAGGTGACCTGGTCACCATCGAGGAGTGCCGGCCGCTGTCCAAGCGTAAAGCTTGGATGCTGGTTAACGTAGTTGAACAGTCTAAGGCCTAAACGGACCGTTGCTGTGGCTGCCTGTAAAGGCAGAGTTGGAGAGATTAAGCGATGATTCAGACCGAAAGCATGCTCGAGGTAGCTGATAACAGTGGCGCCCGTCGAGTACAGTGCATCAAAGTGCTGGGTGGTTCTCACCGCCGCTATGCAGGCATTGGTGACATCATCAAGGTCACAGTAAAGGAAGCGATTCCACGCGGCCGTGTCAAGAAAGGCGACGTGATGACCGCTGTAGTCGTTCGTACCCGTAAAGGTGTACGTCGTCCAGACGGATCACTGATTCGTTTCGACGAAAACGCCGCGGTGTTGTTGAACAACAACAAGGCACCGGTCGGTACTCGGATCTTCGGCCCAGTAACGCGCGAGCTGCGTACTGAGCAATTTATGAAGATCATTTCCCTGGCACCTGAAGTTCTGTAAAGGCGGGTGAAGGTAATGCTCAAGATTAAGCGTGATGACGAAATCATCGTAATTGCGGGTAAGGACAAAGGTAAGCGTGGCTCTGTTCAGCAAGTTCTGGACAACGGTCGCCTCATCGTTGCTGGTGTTAACATGGTCAAGAAGCATGTTAAAGCCAACCCTAACCGCGGTACTCAAGGCGGCATCGTAGAACAGGAAGCATCGCTAAACGCTTCTAACGTTGCCATCTGGAACCCCAAGACGCAGAAAGCGGATCGTGTGGGCTTCCGTTTTGAAGACGGCAAAAAAGTTCGCTTCTTCAAGTCCAACGGCGAAACGCTGTAGGTTAGGTGACCCATGAGTGATCTGAAAAAGATTTATCAAGACGAAATCGCGCCCAAGCTGAAAGAAGAGCTTGGTCTCGGTAATATCATGGAAGTGCCGAAGATCACCAAGATCACCCTGAATATGGGTGTTGGTGAAGCTTCTGCGGATCGTAAAGCGATGGAAGGTGCTTTGGCGGACATGACGGCCATTTCTGGCCAGAAGCCCCTGGTAACCAACGCGCGCAAGTCTGTTGCAGGCTTTAAGATCCGTGAAGGTTGGCCGATTGGCTGCAAGGTGACCATGCGCAACCAGAGAATGTATGAATTTCTGGAGCGCCTGGTTTCTGTTGCCATTCCGCGAATCCGTGACTTCCGTGGTTTGAACCCGAAATCCTTCGATGGCCGGGGCAACTTCTCCATGGGTCTGCGTGAGCAGATCGTGTTCCCGGAGATCGATTTCGACAAGGTCGACAAGCTGCGTGGTATGGATATTACCATTACCACCTCAGCCAAGACTGATGACGAAGCACGGGCGCTGCTGCGCGCCTTCAACTTCCCGCTGAAGGGCTAAGAGGATTTGTCATGGCTAAAGAATCCATGAAAAACCGGGAAGCAAAACGCGCTAAGCTGGTTCAGCGTTTTGCCGCCAAGCGCGCAGCGCTTAAGGCGATCATCCAGGATCCCAATGCAGAACCTGAAGCGAAGTGGGATGCTCAGCTTCAGCTGCAAAAAATGCCGCGCGATTCTTCTCCGGTTCGTCAGCGTAATCGCTGTCGTCTCACCGGTCGTCCGCACGGTTACTACCGCAAATTCGGCCTTAGCCGGATCAAGCTGCGTGAAGCAGCAATGCGCGGTGATGTTCCCGGTCTGGTTAAAGCCAGCTGGTAAGCCAAGAGTTAGGTAGCGGAGCGATTGCGGCATGAGCATGCAAGATACCCTGGCGGATATGTTTACTCGTATCCGTAACGCCCAGATGGCCAAGAAAGTACAGGTCGAGATTCCTGCGTCAAAAGCAAAGGAAGCTGTTGCCAAAGTACTGAAGGACGAGGGCTATATCGCAGGTTACGAAGTGACAGGCGATAAAAAACCGGTAATGACGGTTGAGCTGAAGTATTACGAAGGCAGCCCTGTGATCGAGAAGATTGCACGGGTAAGCCGTCCTGGTCTGCGGGTTTACAAGTCCGCTGGTGAGATCCCCAAGGTCAAAGACGGCCTCGGTGTTATGATCGTATCCACTAATCAGGGCATTATTTCTGACCGGGCAGCGCGCAAAGCCAATGTTGGTGGCGAGCTGATCTGCGAAGTGTCCTAACAGAAGCGGCGTAGACAGGTTAGGTGCAACAATGTCTAGAGTAGCAAAAAATCCGGTAAATCTGCCGAAGGGCGTCGAAGTTAAAGTCGATGGCCAGAAAGTCGCCGTAAAAGGTGGCAAAGGCAGCCTGGAGCATGAAGTTCACGAGCTGGTAGCCGTGTCCCTGGAAGAAGGCGTAATGTCTGTTAAGCCTCACGAAGACTCCCAGAAGGCTTGGGCTTTGGCCGGGACCACCCGTGCTCTGCTGAATAATATGGTAACCGGCGTAGCCGATGGGTTTGAGCGTAAGCTTCAGCTCCTGGGTGTTGGTTACCGCGCACAGGCTCAGGGCAAGGTGCTGAACCTGACCCTCGGGTTTTCCCACCCGGTGGCTTACGAGCTGCCTGAAGGGATCACCGTAGAGACCCCGAGCCAGACTGAAATTGTCATTAAGGGCATTGATAAGCAACTGGTTGGTCAGGTTGCTGCCAATGTTCGGGCCTTCCGTCCGCCTGAGCCTTACAAGGGTAAAGGGGTGCGCTATGCTGATGAGCAAGTGCGCCGTAAGGAAGCCAAGAAGAAATAATCGTCGAGATTGATGCCATGAAAGACAAAAAAGTTGCACGTCTACGCAGGGCCAAGCGCACTCGTCTGAAGATTCGCGAGTTGGGCGAAGTTCGTCTTTGCGTACATCGTACCCCGCGTCATATTTATGCGCAGGTGATCTCTGCGGCAGGCGACCAGGTACTGGCTTCTGCCAGTACAGTGGAGAAAGATTTGCGTGCTGACGCTACCGGCAACACTGATGCAGCGACCAAAGTTGGTCAGATTATTGCTCAGCGTGCCAAAGAAGCGGGCATTGAGCGCGTAGCCTTTGACCGTTCTGGTTTTAAATATCACGGTCGCGTAAAGGCGCTGGCTGATGCCGCGCGTGAAAACGGGCTTGAATTCTAAGGGTGCTTGGTTATGGCGAAGGTTGATCCCAACGAAGGTCTGCAGGAAAAACTGGTTCAGGTAAACCGGGTTGCTAAAGTAGTAAAAGGCGGCCGTATTTTTGGTTTTACCGCGTTGACTGTAGTGGGTGACGGCAAGGGTAAAGTTGGCTTTGGTCGTGGCAAGGCGCGTGAAGTGCCTGCTGCTATCCAGAAGGCCCTGGAAGCTGCCCGCCGCAACATGATTCAGGTAGAGCTGAACGGTTCTACCATCCAGCACCCAATGAAGGCCCGTCACGGTGCCTCCAAGGTGTACATGCAGCCGGCCGATGAAGGTACCGGTGTGATTGCCGGCGGTGCTATGCGTGCCGTGCTGGAAGTCGCAGGCGTTCAGAACGTACTGGCCAAGTGCTATGGCTCCACCAACCCGGTAAACGTGGTTCGGGCTACTTTCAATGGTCTGAAATCCATGGCTTCTCCGGAGTCTGTGGCTGCCAAGCGTGGCAAGTCTGTTGAAGAGATTCTGAACTAAGCGCAGATAAGCGGAATCGATACGATGGCTGAAAAGATCAAGGTAAAGCTGGTTAAAAGCACCAACGGCCGGCTGGAAAAGCATAGGGCCTGCGTGCGCGGTCTCGGTCTGCGCCGTATTGGCCACACCGTTGAAGTTGAAGATACCCCGTCAGTACGAGGCATGATTAACAAGGTTTCGTACCTGGTGCAGGTAGAGGGAGAATAAGTGATGCGTCTTAATGATTTGCATCCCGCTGAAGGTTCCCGTCCGGAAGGTAAGCGCGTAGGTCGCGGTATCGGTTCCGGCCTGGGCAAGACCGGTGGCCGTGGTCATAAAGGTCAGAAGTCTCGCTCCGGTGGTACCGTGAAGCCCGGTTTCGAGGGTGGTCAAATGCCGCTGCAGCGTCGTGTGCCGAAGTTCGGTTTCACGTCCAAGCTGGCAATGGGCACTGCTGAAGTCCGTCTTGCTGAACTGGCAAAAGTGGAAGGTGACGTGATCGATTTGGCTTCTTTGAAAGCAGCCAACGTTGTTCGCCGTGACATGAAACGGGCCAAAATTGTTCTGCAAGGTGAAATCGATCGTGCAGTGACTGTTCGCGGTGTGGCCATTTCCAAAGGTGCCCGTGAAGCAGTTGAAAAAGCTGGCGGTAAAGTCGAAGAGTAAGGCTGCGCTTTATGGCGAAGAATCGCGCTCAAACACTAAATGGCGGTGCGCCGAAAGCTGACGGTAACGCAATGCGTGAGCTGTGGCGGCGGATCGGTTTTCTGTTGGGCGCCCTGGTGGTGTTCCGGGTCGGGGCGCATATCCCGGTCCCGGGCATGAACCCGGAAGCGTTGCAACAGATGTTCAACAATAACCGGGACACCATTCTTGGCCTGTTCAACATGTTCTCTGGTGGTTCACTGGAGCGCATGAGTATCTTTGCGTTGGGCATCATGCCCTACATTACAGCCAGCATCGTGATTCAGCTGATGACGGCCGTAGTGCCCACGCTTGAGCAGCTTCGTAAAGAAGGTGAACAAGGGCGGCGCAAGATTACCCAGTACACCCGTTATCTGACGGTGGCGCTGGGGGCGATTCAGTCTTTCGGTATGGTGGCCGGCCTTAACAGCCAGGGCATTACGCTACTGCCTGAAACAGCCAGCACCATGCAAATTGCCAGCTTCTACTTTGTGGCAGTCAGCACCCTGGTAACGGGTACTGTCTTCCTGATGTGGCTGGGTGAACAGATTACCGAGCGCGGTATCGGCAATGGGATCTCCATGCTGATTTTCGCCTCCATCGTGTCCGGCCTGCCTGGTGCGGTGGCGCAGACGTTTGAATCTGCGCGTACCGGCGACCTAAGCCTGATTATGATGCTGTTTGTGTTCCTGGTCGCCATGGCCGTGATTTTCGGTGTGGTGTATGTGGAGCGCGGACAACGCCGTATTACGGTAAACTATGCGCGCCGTCAGCAAGGGCGTCGTGTGTATGCAGCGCAGCAGAGTCATCTGCCGCTGAAGGTAAACATGGCAGGGGTGATTCCTGCGATTTTTGCCAGCTCTATATTGCTGTTTCCGGCGTCCCTGACCCAGTGGTTCAGTGACTCCAATCCGGATTCATGGTGGGGCCAGGCGCTGCGTAATGTCAGTGAAGCTCTGCTACCGGGTACACCGCTGTATATTCTGCTGTTTACCCTGGCAATTGTGTTCTTTTGCTACTTTTATACAGCGCTGGTGTTCAATCCGAAGGATGTCGCTGACAACCTGAAGAAATCCGGCGCTTATATTCCGGGCATTCGCCCGGGCGAGCAGTCCGCTCGCTATATCGACACGGTGATGGGGCGTTTGACTCTGATCGGTGCGGTATACATGACGCTGGTGTGCTTACTGCCGCTGGGTCTGCAAGCTGTTGCCAATGTGCCCTTTTACCTGGGCGGCACCTCTCTGCTGATCGTTGTGGTAGTGGTAATGGACTTCTGGTCGCAGGTTAATTCGCACCTGACGTCCACCCAGTACGAGAAGTTGATGAAGAAATCCAACCTGAAAGGGTATGGTGGCACCGGTCTGGTGCGTTAACGAACGAGGCGAGTGCGATGAAAGTTCAGGCTTCTGTAAAGAAGATCTGCCGTAACTGCAAAGTGATCCGTCGTAAGGGGCGTGTCATGGTAATCTGCAGTGCCGAACCCCGGCACAAGCAGCGCCAGGGTTAAGGTTTAGTCTTCTTTTAAGTGTTTGGTTGAAATTCAGTCGGTGTAGCGCTAGACTCTGCCGCCTTTCGGCGCCTGTGAGCCTGGCGCCACCCGTTTTGTGAATCGGAGATATTCGGATGGCCCGTATTGCAGGCGTTAACATCCCGGAAAATAAGCACACGGTGATTTCTCTCACCTACATCTTCGGGATCGGTCGCACCCGCGCAGCATCAATCTGCGCAGCGACTGGTATTGAGCAGACCGCGAAAGTTCGCGAGCTGACCGGTGAGCAACTTGATGCCATTCGTGGTGAAGTTGCCAAGTTCTCTACCGAAGGTGACCTGCGCCGGGAAATCAACATGAACATTAAGCGTCTGATGGACCTCGGTTGCTACCGTGGTATTCGCCATCGTCGCGGCTTGCCGCTTCGCGGTCAGCGTACCAAGACCAATGCGCGCACCCGTAAAGGTCCGCGTAAACCGATTCGCAAATAAGCTGAATTAGACAGCGGCTGGATTTGGATAGGCATTATGGCTAAGTCAAAGAAAGATAGTGGCGCACGTCGTAAGAAGGTAACGCGCACCGTTGCGGACGGTATTGCGCACGTGCACGCTTCCTTCAACAACACCATCATCACCATCACTGATCGTCAGGGCAATGCGTTGTCCTGGGCGACCTCCGGTGGTGCTGGTTTCCGTGGTTCCCGTAAAAGCACCCCGTTTGCTGCCCAGGTGGCGGCTGAAAACGCGGGTAATGCTGCGAAGGACTACGGTCTGAAAAATCTTGAAGTGCGGGTGAAAGGCCCCGGTCCGGGTCGTGAATCTTCTATTCGCGCCCTGAACGGCTGTGGATACAAGATCACCCATATTGAGGACGTAACGCCGATTCCCCATAACGGTTGCCGTCCGCCTAAAAAGCGTCGCGTGTAACGGGAGTTAGAGCAAGATGGCAAGATACATCGGTCCCAAGTGCAAGCTTTCCCGTCGAGAAGGCACTGATCTGTTCCTGAAGAGCGGTATCCGCCCTCTGGAATCCAAGTGTAAAGCTGAGCAGGCTCCTGGCCAGGCTGCTGGTGCAAGCGGGCGTCGCCCGGCACGGCTGTCCGACTACGGTGTTCAGCTGCGCGAGAAGCAGAAAGTTCGTCGTACCTATGGTGTGCTGGAAAAGCAGTTCCGTAGCTACTACAAGAAAGCGGCCGCTTCCAAGGGCGCAACAGGCGAAGTCCTGCTGCAGCTGCTGGAAGGTCGTCTGGATAACGTGGTTTACCGCATGGGCTTTGGTTCTACCCGTTCCGAAGCGCGTCAGCTGGTTAGCCACCGTGCCATTCTGGTTAACGGCCAGTCTGTGAATGTTGCGTCTTACCAGGTGAAGCCTGGCGACCAGATCAATGTTCGCGAGAAGTCCAAGAACCAGCTGCGCGTGAAGAACGCCATGGAGCTCGCTCAGCAGCGCGGCTTTATGCCGTGGATTGAAGTTGATGACAAGAAGCTGGAAGGTACCTACAAGGCGAAGCCTGAGCGTATCGACCTGCCTGCCGAGATCAACGAAAATCTGATCGTCGAGCTGTACTCCAAGTAAGGACTGCCTGAGGGATCTCTATGACCGCCGTGAACGACTTTCTCACGCCCCGCTCGATCGCGGTCAACGCGATCAACCAGACCCACGCCAAAGTGGTTCTGGAACCGCTGGAGCGTGGTTTTGGCCACACTCTGGGGACTGCGCTGCGCCGCATCCTGATCTCCAGCATGCCCGGCTGTGCGATCACCGAAGTGGAGATCGACGGTGTGCAGCATGAATACTCTTCTATCGAAGGGGTCCAGGAAGATGTGATCAACATCCTTCTGAACCTGAAGGGCGTTGCCCTGCAGATGGAAGATCGCGAAGAAGCGACCCTCGAGCTGGTCAAAAAAGGCCCGGGCGCTGTAACCGCGAATGACATCCAGCGCGATCACAGCGTTGAGATTGTCAATCCGGATCACCTGATCTGCACCATCACCGGCGACACCGAACTGCGTGTGAAGCTGAAGGTTCAGAAAGGGCGTGGCTATGTTGCTGCGGATTCCCGTCAGTCTGAAGATGACGAGACTCGTGGTATTGGCCGTCTGCAGCTGGATGCCAGCTACAGCCCGGTTCGTCGCGTGGCCTACGTGGTTGAAGCGGCCCGTGTTGAGCAGCGTACTGACCTGGACAAACTGGTTATCGATCTGGAAACAGACGGAACCATTGATCCGGAAGAAGCGATTCGTCGTGCAGCAACGATTCTGCAGCAGCAGATTGCGGTGTTTGTAGACCTGGAGCAGGATGCCAAGCCTGAGCCGAAGCAGGAGCGTGAGGAAATCGATCCTATCCTGCTGCGTCCGGTGGATGATCTTGAGCTGACCGTTCGTTCCGCTAACTGTCTGAAAGCGGAAAACATCTACTACATCGGTGATCTGGTACAGCGTACCGAGGTTGAGCTGCTGAAAACCCCGAACCTGGGTAAGAAGTCGCTGACCGAGATCAAAGATGTGCTGGCCTCTAAAGGTCTGTCGCTGGGCATGCGTCTCGAGAACTGGCCGCCGGTCAGCCTGCGAGATGATGACCGGCTGAACACCAAATTGCGCTAATTAGTTGTTGTGGACGCTGTGAAGCGCCCCTGAACATAGGAACAGAATCATGCGTCATCGCAAAAGCGGCAGAAAACTGAATCGGAACAGCTCTCATCGTCAGGCCATGTTCCGTAACATGGCTGTGTCTCTGCTCGAGCACGAAGCGATCAAGACCACTCTGCCGAAAGCCAAAGAGCTGCGTCGTGTGGCTGAGCCGCTGATCACTCTGGCTAAGGAAGACTCCGTCGCTAACCGTCGTCTGGCTTTCGACCGTACCCGTTCCAAGGAAATGGTCGGTAAGCTGTTCAACGAGCTGGGTCCTCGTTACCAGGAGCGTCCGGGTGGCTACATCCGCATTCTCAAGATGGGTTTCCGTGCGGGTGATAACGCACCGATGGCCTATGTTGAGCTGGTTGACCGTCCTGAACTGGCTGACGCTGACGAAGAGTAAGCGTTAACCGTTCCAGAAAAACCGGGTCCTGTGCCCGGTTTTTTTGTGCCTGTTGCAAGTGTGAAAGCATCGGCTATGCTGGAGTTGTCATTAACGGGCACAGCGTATGGCGATCAACGGTTTTCACGCACACGTCTATTTCGACGAACAAACCTTTTCCCAGGCGGCGGCTCTCTGCCAGGCTGCTCACCAACGCTTTTCTGTGCCCATGGGCCATATGCATCGAAAGCCGGTGGGGCCGCACCCATGCTGGAGCTGTCAGCTGACTATCCCACGCCGTTTGGCAGGGGAGGTGATTCCCTGGTTAATGGCGAGCCGGAACGGCTTAACAGTGTTTGTGCATGGCCTCAGTGGTAACGATCTTCGTGATCATACGGAGTTGGTGATGTGGCTGGGGGAGAGCCAGCCGCTGGATTTGAGTATTTTTCAGTTCTCCGCCTGACAATAAGCTGCGCCACGCTTTTTCTACTTTCTACCCTTGTACGACCGTCCTGCCCCGGTAAATAACGGCCTTTTGTGTCGAGCGTGAGCGTGTGGGCGTTTGTCTGAGGGTTTCGGGCGCTGGGCTGATCGTTTGTCCCCGGTAGCGTCGTGCTGCTGGTTCGGGCGGCAGCTGTGGTTCCGGGTCGGCGCCTTCGAGGTTGAGTAGTGCAAGCCGAATTTCGCCGTACAGCCGTTGGAGACCCTGGGAGCGGGTATGGCCGGCAAAGTGAGCCAGCTTGAAGCGCAGTTGGGGGTCCGTAAGAGAAAGGCTTTCGTCGAACTCGGCGCGGATCAAGCGCCGACACTGGTTGACCAGGTTAACGATGTTGTACTGCATCAGCCAACGGTGGTCCGGGGTGGATTCCATACTCGTACTCCTCGGCCTGTGTGTAGAGTGGTACAAAGCAGAAAGCGTGCCACCAATTCAGGGCTGCCTGAGGGGCCGGAGCCCCGCTACAGGGCGGCGCAGGGTAAAGTGTGGTGCAACTGCGCTATTGTTGTGCGTGCGGGTGGGCCGAGCGGTGTTGCCGCAGGCAGTTGGCATAAAAAGTGGTGGTGGCTGGCCAGTCGGAGAACACGCCGATGACGCCCACCTGACGAGCCAGTACATCCAGTAGCGCTAGGGTATCGCCGTCGTTATTAGTGGCAGAAGGGATGCTCTGATAGTACCAGCCTCCGCCGTTGGCCAGTGGCCCGGAGCGTTCCAGGGACCAGGCAATCATCTCCAGGCCTGCCTGTTGCGCGGAGCGGGCATAGAGGCTGGGTACGATACGGTTTTGGGTGTCGGTGGTGACAAGCATCCATAGCGGCGGGGCGATGATGTTGACCCCGTAGCCTTTCAGTGTGGCCATGTCGGGTTGCCAGGTCCCGGGATTTTGCGGGTCCAGTCCGCTGCTGTCACGGCCGTCCAGGTAGACCGCCTGGCGGCCAAAGGCCGGTGTGGCCGATAACCAGTAGAGAACATCCTCCAGATTGAATGATTGTGGATAGACGCGGTGAGGGCTGACGCCGGCCTCTTGGTAGTCACGGATCATTTGCCGTGCATAGTCCTGCTGGTTGTAATCGCCCTGATAGGGCATGGGGACTTGCGGGGCCTTCAGTTCCGGGGTCATCTTGACTCCCAGCTGGCGGAACAGGGCGATGCTTTCCCTGTGGCTGAGCAGGGTGCCTCGCTGGCTGTAGAGTTCGGTGCGCCAGTCGGGGGTGCCATTCAGGTACTCGTCAACGGTGGTGGCTTGAGGGTTGGCACCATCCATCTTTCCTTTCAGGGTTTTGAATTGGGCCAGGGTGATGTCACTGGTACAGCATTTCGCACTGGCGGCGTGGGTGCCATCAAAGGGGCTGAACGGTTCACTGCACTGGCTGGCCAGTTCGGTTTCCAGGATGTTGGTGGTGGTATGGAGATCGCACTGTGAATGACGGCAAACCAGCTGCCGGTCTTTGGTAAAGGTGACATCACATTCCACAATGCCAGCGCCCATACGCGCGGCTGCACGGTAGGATTCTTCAGTGTGTTCCGGGAATTGCAGCGGCGCACCGCGGTGGCCGATGGAAAAGTCGCTTCGTCGCTGCGGGTGGCGCTCCGCGGCGCAGGCCTGCAGGGCTTCTTTGGCAGGCCCGGCATCCATATCAGAGACAAGGTAATAGGGGCGGGGGCCCAGCGATACGCTACTGCTGTGGGCCGCGGCGTGGTGCGGCGCTTTGCGATTGGCGTCACCTGGTGTGTTGTGATCCGGTGCCTGAGCGGCACAGGCTACAGCGGCGGCGCCCATGGCCAGTGCTGCGATGCAGCCTTTCAATGCGTCAAATCGTTTCATGACTCGCCTCCATGTTGGTGACTGAGGGTGAGTCTGAAAGCCAAATATGACGGGCTGGTGGGGGGCAGGCTGCGGCTGCGTGACAGGGCGTGGAAATGTGCTGTTCGTCACGGCGAAACTCCTGCGATGGCCCTTTAAGAAAGAGGCGGACAGGGGCTTGGCAGCCTTGCCGCCCCGTGCCGGTATCCGGGGCGCTGCGTTATCCAAGCATGGGTTTAAGAAAACGTCCGGTATGGCTGCCTTTCACCTTGGCGACCTCTTCCGGGGTGCCTTCGGCGATGATCTCACCGCCGCCATCGCCGCCCTCGGGACCCAGATCCACGATCCAGTCAGCGGTCTTGATTACATCCAGGTTGTGTTCGATCACCACTACGGAGTTGCCGTGGTCTGCCAGGCGATTGAGTACGTCCAGCAGGAGCTGGATGTCATGGAAGTGCAGGCCGGTGGTGGGCTCGTCGAGGATGTACAAGGTGTTGCCGGTATCCCGACGGGACAATTCCTTGGCCAGTTTGACCCGCTGGGCTTCGCCGCCGGATAGCGTGGTGGCTGCCTGGCCGAGTTTCACATAGCTGAGGCCCACATCCATGAGGGTCTGGAGTTTGCGTGCCAGCGACGGTACGGCATCGAAAAACTCGCGGGCATCTTCGATGGTCAGGTCGAGCACTTCGAAGATATTTTTCCCCTTGTAGGTGATTTCCAGGGTTTCCCGGTTGTAGCGTCTTCCTTCACAGACTTCACAGGGAACATAGATGTCGGGCAGAAAGTGCATTTCTACCTTGATGACCCCGTCACCCTGGCAGGCCTCGCAGCGGCCGCCTTTCACATTGAAGCTGAAGCGGCCGGGTTTGTAGCCGCGGGCGCGGGCTTCCTGGGTGCCTGCGAACAGTTCCCGCACCGGGGTGAAAATGCCGGTGTAGGTGGCCGGGTTGGAGCGGGGAGTGCGACCGATGGGGCTCTGGTCAATGTCCACTACCTTGTCGAAATGCTCCAGGCCTTCAATGGACTCATGGGGAGACGCGGTCAGGGTGGTGGCCTTGTTGAGTTTGGTAGCCGCCAGCGGGTACAGGGTGCTGTTGATCAGCGTGGACTTGCCGGAGCCGGACACGCCGGTGATGCAGGTCAGCAGGCCTACCGGAATGTTCAGGGGATGTCCTTTCAGATTGTTGCCGGTGGCGCCGTGCAAGGTCAGCCAGCGATCGTCATCATGCTGCCGGTGCTGAGCGGGAATGGCGATTTGTTTACGGCCGGACAGGTAGTCACCGGTGAGTGACGCAGGGTTGTCCGCCACGTCCTGGGCGCTGCCCTGGGCGATAACCTCGCCGCCGTGGACACCGGCCCCGGGACCGATATCAATGACGTGGTCAGCCAGACGAATAGCGTCTTCATCGTGCTCCACCACGAGCACCGTATTGCCCAGGTCCCGCAGGCGGGTGAGAGTGCTGAGCAGGCGTTCGTTGTCACGCTGATGCAGGCCGATGGAGGGCTCATCCAGCACATACATCACGCCCACCAGGCCGGCGCCGATCTGGCTGGCCAGACGAATGCGCTGGGCCTCACCACCAGAAAGGGTTTCTGCACTGCGCTCCAGCGTCAAATATTCCAGCCCCACGTTAACCAGAAACTGCAGGCGATCGCGGATTTCCTTGAGAATCTTGTCGGCGATTTCGCCTCTGCTGCCGGGCAGCGTGAGCGCGCTGAAGTAGGCGTGGGCCTTGCCCACCGCCAAGCGTACTACTTCGGGTAAAGTGGTTTGTTCAATAAAGACATGACGGGCGGCTTCACGCAGGCGCGAGCCGTTGCAGCTGGGGCAGCTGGAGGTCGACATGTAGCTGAGCAGGTCTTCGCGTACCGCATCGGATTCGGTTTCCCGGTAACGGCGCTCCATGTTGGGAATGATGCCTTCGAAAGGGTGGTTGCGCTTGATGATATCGCCACGGTCGTTCAGGTAACGAAACTCGATGCTTTCCTTGCCGGTGCCGTGCAGTACTTTCTTGCGAACCTCTTTGGGCAGGTCCTTGAAGGCCGCATCCATGTCGAAGCCAATGCTCTGGGACAGGGAGTTGAGCATCTGGAAATAGTACACGTTGCGTCGGTCCCAGCCCCGGATGGCACCCTCGGAGAGAGACAGCTCGTCAGAGTTGATGACCTTGTCTTCATCGAAGAACTGTTTCATGCCCAGGCCGTCACAGCTGGGGCAGGCACCGGCCGGGTTATTGAACGAAAACAGGCGCGGTTCCAGCTCCGGGATTGAATAACCGCAGGTGGGGCAGGCGAATTTGGCAGAGAAGGTGGTTTCCTCGCCGTCGCCGTCCATGGGCGCGATCACGGCAATGTCGTCGGCCAGATTCAGGGCGGTCTCGAAGGATTCCGCCAGGCGGTTCTGCAGGTCGTCGCGTACCTTGAAGCGATCCACCACCACTTCGATGGTGTGCTTCTTGTTCTTGTCCAGGTCAGGAGTGTCGTCCATGTCGTAGATGCGGCCATCAATGCGTACCCGGATAAAACCCTGGGCGCGCAACTCCTCGAACAGGTGAACGTGCTCGCCTTTCTTTTCGCGGATCACCGGTGCCAGCAGCATCAGCTTGCTGCCTTCCTCCATGGCCAGCACCTGGTCCACCATCTGGCTGATGGTTTGCGCGGCCAGCGGGGCATCATGCTCGGGGCAGCGTGGCTCGCCGACCCGGGCGAACAACAGGCGAAGATAGTCGTAGATTTCGGTGATGGTGCCCACGGTGGAGCGCGGGTTGTGGCTGGTGGACTTCTGTTCAATGGAAATCGCCGGGCTCAGCCCTTCGATGTGGTCCACATCGGGCTTTTCCATCATCGACAGGAACTGGCGGGCGTAGGTGGACAGCGATTCCACATAGCGGCGCTGACCTTCCGCGTACAGGGTGTCGAACGCCAGGGACGATTTGCCGGAGCCGGACAGGCCGGTAATCACCACCAGCTTGTCCCGGGGAATATCCAGGTCCACGTTCTTCAGGTTATGGGTGCGTGCGCCACGAACCAGAATGGTATCCATCTACTGCCCCTGAGTACTGTCAAAATGAACAGGGCAGTATAAGGGACGCTGGACGCCCGACGCCAGACGCAGGATGCGAAAAGCCGGTGTCAGGCATTTGGCGTCTTGCGTCAGGCGTGGTTACAGGTTTTCCTGGGCCCAGTTCACCGCTTGCAGGCGGTTGGAGGCGTTGATCTTTTTGAAGATGTTGTAGATGTGGGTCTTGATGGTGTGCGGGCTCAGATTCAGGCTGCTGGCGATTTCCGAGTTCTTGGCGCCGGTGGCCATCACTTTCAGCACTTCCACTTCCCGGTCTGTCAGGCTGACTTCGCTACGCGAGAACGTCTTGTTGAAGGTCCGGCTCTTCATCAGGTAGGTCTGCAGGACGGCGCGCGGGAACCACAGCTCACCATCGAAAATGGCCTTGATGCCTTTGCTGAGCAGGGCCTGGGGGCAATCGTGCTGGAAGCCGCCGTTGACCATGGGGAGCCCGGCCAGTTTGGATAGTGACTCATCGCTGTCCACGTTGAACACGGCGATCAGGACATCGCTTTCCACTTCCTGGTCGGCTTCCAGCAAGTGAGCGATGACTTCGTTCACGTCTACGGAGTGATAGTCCACCAGAAACAGGTTCTGGTTCTGTTCACGCAGAATCTCGGTGGTGATATCCAGGGCGGTGGGAATGCTCTTGGCTGCCACGTCTTCCTTGACGAGAAACTCTGTAAGCAGAGCGTTTTGCAGCTGTTGGCTGCCGACCACGTAAACTTGCTGGGTATGTTCTTGGCTATTCATTGGCCCCGTCCGTGATTGCTCAGGCAAACACCTAAGAAAAAAAACTGATCAGCCTGTCAATTTATCACCGCTTTGGCGGGGGTTCAATTTGATGCACTCGAGTTTTACCGATTTCACGATCAAAGGCTGAGTGCTGCAGGTGTGCTGTTCGGGTTCTGGCGGAGCCGGAATCTGCTACACTGCGTGCCCTTTTGTATCGGCCGGGGTTGCAGCAGCGATGTGCTGCGGTGCTGAGGCCACTCCGGGTTAGGAGCGAAAACGGTTCATGACGGCATCATCTTCCCATGCCCTGCAGCGGACAGAACTGAAAACCACCGGTTATCTGGCAACGATTTTTGCGTTGCGGATGTTTGGTTTGTTCATGATCCTGCCGATTTTTGCAGTCTACGGGCAGGCGCTTGAAGGGGCTTCCCCGCTTTTGATCGGTACGGCCATTGGCGCCTATGGCCTGATGCAGGCATTGCTGCAGATTCCGTTTGGCATGCTGTCGGACCGTTTTGGGCGTCGCCCGTTGTTGTTGATCGGCCTGTTGCTGTTTATTGCCGGTGGCGCAGTGGCAGCCATGAGTGACCATATTTACGGCGTGATTGCGGGGCGGGCGCTGCAGGGGGCCGGGNCCATCGCCAGCGTGATCATGGCGTTGATTGGTGATGTGGTGACGGAAAAGCACCGTACCCGGGCCATGGCGCTGATTGGCATGTCGGTGGGCGGCTCTTTTGTGCTGGCGCTGATTCTTGGCCCCCTGCTGGCGGGATGGCTGGGCTTGTCCGGCCTGTTCTGGATGACCTCGGTGCTGGGGGGCTTTGCCTTGCTGGTTGCTTTTGTGGTGCCGGCTCCGAAAGCCTTGCAGGGTGAGGCATTGCCCGCGTCGGAGCGCTTCCGCCGCGTATTGGGTAGTAAGACATTGCTGCGTTTTGATGTGGGCATTTTTAGCCTGCACCTGATCATGACCGCATCCTTTGTGGTGGTGCCTGCCCTGCTCAGTGAGCGCCTGGGGCTGACGCTGCAAAGCCACAGCTTGCTGTATCTGGCGGTGCTGGTGGCAGGGTTCCTGGCCATGGTGCCCTTGATTATCCGGGCGGAGCGCCGCGGAGCGGTGCCGATGAAGCGTCTGGCGGTGGTGTTGCTGGCGGTTTCCCAGTTGCTGCTGGCGCTGGCTGGCGCGCAATTGTGGCATTTTGTCCTCGCCTTGCTGGTTTTCTTTACGGCTTTTAACCTGCTGGAAGCCTTGCTGCCCTCACTGGTGGGGCGTGCTGCCCCGGCCGGCACACGGGGAACGGCCATGGGGGTGTACTCCACCAGCCAGTTTCTGGGTGTGTTTGTCGGCGGGCAAATGGGGGGCGCGCTGTATCAATGGGTGGGCGCGGAAGCGGTTTTTTATGGCTGCGGGTTGCTGGCGTTGATCTGGTTGCTGGTGCTGGTGGGCATGAAAGAGCTGCCCAAGCTGGATAACCGGGTCCTGCCGTTGTCTCCCGGGCAGGACTGGCAGGCCCTGGCAGAGCGGCTGAAATCCGTGCCCGGGGTGGTAGAAACAGTGATTGTGGAAGAGCAGGCCCTGGCTCTGCTGAAGGTGGATGCCGGCCAGCTGGATGAACAACAGTTACAGGGTGTCGCCGGAGCCGGACAAAGCTGACACAATGGACAGCTTGATTGAGTTTGTCGTCCAGCGGCGATGACGAGAAGATAGACAGTAGTCAGACCATAAGAAGTCACGGAGAGAAACATGGCGCGCGGCGTTAACAAGGTAATTTTGATTGGTAACCTGGGGGCGGATCCGGAAACCCGCTTTATGCCCAGCGGTGGCGCTGTCACGAATGTGCGGCTGGCCACCAGCGAAAGCTGGAAGGACCGCCAGAGCGGCCAGATGCAGGAACGCACTGAATGGCACCGGGTGGTGTTCTTCAACAAGCTGGGTGAAATTGCTGGCGAGTACCTGAAAAAAGGCTCCAAGGTGTACATCGAAGGCTCTATCCGTACCCGCAAATGGCAGGGGCAGGACGGCCAGGATCGTTACACCACGGAAATCGTGGCCAACGAAATGCAAATGCTGGATGGGCGCGGTGACGGTGGCGGCCAGGGCGGCGGCTATGCCCAGTCTTCTGCGCCTCAAGGGAACCAGGGCGGCTACGGCAATGATAGCCAGTCCGGAGGCGGCCAGCCGGCGCAGAACCAGAATAGCAACCAGGGCGGCGGTTTCAGTGGCCCGGCGGATGACTTCGACGACGACATCCCGTTCTGATCGGCTGACAGGAAACCGGCTCCGTTATGCCACGAAAAATAACACTGGCGCTGCTTTTCAGCGCCAGTCTGCTACTGTTCTTGCTGCTGCTGATGCCGGCCGCTGTGTTGGTGGAGCGTGTCCCGCCCTTGCGGCCCGGTGGTGCCCCCTTGGTGCTGACCAACCCTCAGGGGCTCTGGTGGGATGGGCAGGCTGACTGGCAATGGCAACGCCGTCAGGGCTCGGTGAAATGGGCGCTGGACTGGCACGGCCTGGTGCCGGGCCTGGCGTTGAAAATGCATAGCAACGATGACGCCGCGCGTCTGTCCGGTTGGCTGGGCGCCGATTGGGGCGATTGGCAGTTGCAGCAGACCCGGCTGTCGTTGCCGGTGGCGCTGGTGGCTGACCATATTCCCCAGGGCAGTGCAGACGGGCGTGTGGACGCGACCCTGATGCAGATTACCTTTGGTGATGGCAAGATCAAGGCATTGCAGGGCACGCTGCAGTACGGCGGCGGCACGGTCACCTGGGGCCGCAATGGCTCCGCAACGGTACCGGTGCTGCAAGGCCGTTTGAGCATGGACAATGAGCAACCTGCCTTGCAGGTGGTGGGCCCGGAGAGTGAGTCGTTGGTGGATGCCCGGCTTGCAGATGGGCGCTTCGAACTGGAAGTGCGGCGAGCCTGGCCCATGCTGTTGGGGGTGAGCCAGGGAGGCAATCCGGAGGATGTGGTATTCCAGATGTCGCAACCTTTTGCCCTGCCGGGTGGTCAGTAACACTATATTGCAATAATAAGCCGTAGAATCCGGTAGGTTGTAGCCTCTGCCATATCGGTAATCGGCAATAACGATAAAGGAAGTCGCAGGACGGTTATGTCGCAACTGGCGAGTTGGGGAAAGCAGCAGCAATGGGGCGCACCGCTTCGGTGGGTGATCGCTGTATTGCTGGTGGTCGCGTTGGCCTATGTGCTGGCGCAGACCGTATGGCTATTGTGGTATGGCCCCAGCGAGCCCGTGCCTGCGAATACCCGGACTCGCCTGGAAGTGTCTTCATCTGGCGATGCCCCGACCCTCTCCCAGGCCCAGATCGATAACTGGCAACTGTTTGGAAACTATGAGCCAGTGGCCAGCACCGGCAATGACAAGCCCACCGACGCCCCCGATACCCGTCTGCGCCTGGAGCTGCTGGGGGTCTTCCAGAATGCCGATACCAAGCGCGCCACGGCGATTATTGCCGAGAAAGGTAAAGAGGGAGAGCTGTACCATATCGGTGACAGCATTCCCGGTAACGCCAAGCTGGAAGAGGTTTACCCCGACCGGGTGATCCTGCGCCGGGCGGGTCGACTGGAAACGCTGCGCTGGAGCGACAATGCCCTGGGCGGTGTGACGGAAGTGACGCGCGAGCCCGCGCCGCGCCCGGCGCCCACTGTGCCAGACGGCAATGGGGGCGGGGCCGATCTGGCACGCCAGCGCACCGCTATTATTGGCCAATTGGGGCTGGAGCCTGTCACTGATGGTGGCAGCGCCGGTTACCGGTTGGGCAAGCGTGCTCCAAAACAATTGCTTGCGCAGGTTGGCCTGCAAAGCGATGACGTAATCCTCTCGGTTAACGGACACCCGCTGGGAACAGAAAGCAACGACATGGCGGCTCTGCGTTCGTATCAGGACACCCAGCAGGCATCCATTGTGGTGCAACGGGGTGACCAGCAATTTACCGTGAACTATCCGCCTTAGTGAGTGGTTTTATGACGCCTTTTTTCAGAACGTCTCTATCAAGAATAATAATGCTGTTGGTACTGTCGGCCGTCATGGCGACCACAGCCCATGCGCGGACAACGAACGAAGTGCAGGCCAGTGATGACGGCAAGAGCTGGACGGTGAATATCCGCAATGCGGATATTCAGGCGTTTATCAGCCAGGTGGCCGACATGACCGGCAAGAACTTCGTGGTCGACCCCCGGGTCCGGGCCAGGGACGTGACGGTGGTGTCCACCAAGTCGCTTACCTCCAGCGAAGTCTATGAGTTGTTCCTGTCCGTGCTTCAGGTCCACGGCTATGCGGCGGTGCCGGCCGGCGACATCATCAAGATTGTGCCCAACACCACGGCCAAACAGAGCAATCTGCCGCTGGTGGGCGAGAATGCAGCCGGTGGAGAAGAGTTGGTGACCCGGGTGATTCCGGTGGAAAACTCGCCGGTGGAAGAGTTGGTGCCAGTACTGCGCCCATTGGTGCCCCAGTACGGCCATCTGGCGGCGGTGGGGTCTGCCAATGCGCTGATCATCAGTGATCACATGGACAACATCCGTCGCATGGAAGCGATAATTGCCAGCCTGGATAGTGCGGAATCCGAAGACGTTCAGGTGATCAAGCTCAAGTATGCCTTCGCTGGTGACATGGTGAAGATGCTGGAAAGCCTGACGCCACAGACGGGCGGTCGTCGCGGTAAAACTCCGGAAGGCGGGGTGACCGTGGTGGCAGATGAGCGGACCAATCGGCTGATTATCAAAGGGGATCGAGTTACCCGTCAGCGTATGGTGCAGATGATCCGCAGCCTGGACACGGAAGAAACGGATAATGGTGGTGTGCAAGTTATCCGTCTTAGCCATGGCGAT
>NZ_LWEZ01001316.1:0-734 GCF_001634945.1 Alcanivorax sp. HI0044 | reverse complement strand
GCCCTTCGGTCGATTCCGTGCTACGCACGGTTCGCCCCCTGGAAGGGAGCGCCTACAGGGGGGGGGGCGCCTACGCGTTCAATTTCACCTTTTGTTCCGCCAGCGCGCCTTTCATAAAGTCCCGCATGGCTTTCAGGTATAGCCCCTGATCCAGGTGCAGCAGGTGGTTGCCCGGGAACCAGTGCACATCGCAATTATTCCAGTGTTGGCGCAGCAGGTGGCTGTGCTTGGGCGGCGCGAAGCGATCGCCGGCACCACCGATGATCATGCGCCCGCTTTGTGGTACCTGGCAGGGCCAGGTTAACGGCGAATGCAGGGCGGTAATTTCGCGAAGGCCGGCGGTGTTGGTGTCGTAGACCTGATTCAGCAGCTTCACCTGCTGGTTGATCGGGAACCAGCTTTTCATCAAATCGATCACGCTCACCAGCGGTACATTGGGAATGGCAAAGGCCAGGTCCTTTTCCAGTGCCGCCAGCAGGCCGGTGGTGTAACCGCCCAGGGAAATGCCGGTGGCGCCGATGGCGGGTGAGCCTTGCTCGCGCAGCATCCGCATGAACAGGCGCAGGTCATGAATGGCGTGGGCAAAGGTTTCGTTCAGTGCAGCCATGCCCTGGCTGAAAAATTCGGCGCCGCTGAACGGAGCGAAACGGCTCTTGCGGCGGCCATGGAAAGGCAGGGTGTAAAGCAACACATCGAAGCCCTGCTTGTAGAACCAGGGCAGCGCCAGCCAGCGG
>NZ_LWEZ01001315.1:0-660 GCF_001634945.1 Alcanivorax sp. HI0044 | reverse complement strand
TCCTTTCTGCTCACCGGCAGTCGCCTCAAGCCCCGCCGTGGCGAAGGTATGGAATTTCACCAGTTACGCGAGTATCACCCCGGCGACAGCCTGCGTCAGATCGACTGGAAAGCCACTGCCCGCCGCCGCAGTTTGATCAGCCGTGAGTATCAGGACGAGCAAAACCAGCAAGTGCTTATCATGCTGGATGGTGGCCGGCGCCTGGGCATGCCAGTGGGCAAGCTCACCGGCTTCGACCATGCGCTCAATGCCTCGCTGCTGCTTGCCTGGAGTGCGCTCAAACAGAAAGACAAGGCCGGGGCCATGCTGTTCTCCGGCGACCAGCCACGCTGGCTGCCGCCGGTGCAGGGCCAGAATGGTCTCAATCATTTGCTCAACGGGCTCTACGATCTGCACCCCAGCCAGCACGCCAGCGACTTCAGCCTGGCCGCCCGCCAACTGGTACGCCATAGCCGCCGACGGGCACTGGTGGTGCTGGTGACACGGCTGCAACACGAGGATCTGGATGACCTGCTCAGCGCCGTCGGCTTGATGCGGCGCCACCATCTGGTGCTGATTGCCGACATGCTGCTGCCCGAACAGGAAGCCCTGGCCCGTCAGCCGGTGGAGGATTTCGATCAGGCGCTGACCGTCTGTGCCGACGCCCAGGAACAAAAGCAG
>NZ_LWEZ01001314.1:0-672 GCF_001634945.1 Alcanivorax sp. HI0044 | reverse complement strand
CTTTATGACGATTTATTGCCACCTCCTGCGGTGCTGCTACCCAGCACAGCGGCGCAATATGGCAGCAAGACATGAACTTGCACACAACAACGAGGCCTCTTATGAACAAGGCAAGCGTATTTATCGGCCCCTCCGGGGTCGAATACCGGGATCGCAAGCGTCACCTGTGGATGGTATCCCTGTTAGTCCCAGGCACCGTATTCCTGGGCCCATTGCTGTATATGACCACCGGCAACGCCTTGTTGCTGTGGCTGCCGCTGGCCTTCTATTACCTCACCATTCCCGTGCTGGACATGCTGATCGGTGAAGACCAGAGCAACCCACCGGAGGAGGTTGTCCCGCAACTGGAAGCGGATCACTTCTACCGCAGGATGACCTATGCCCTGGTGCCAATCCTGCTTGGCGCCTACCTGTTTGGCATGTGGTTTGTGGGCACTCACACTCTCCCCCTGCATGGCGTCATCGCCATGGTGCTGATGACGGGCACCATTTGCGGCGGCGCCGGGCTCAATCTGGGCCACGAGCTGGGCCACAAGAAAACCCGTATTGAGCGCTGGCTGGCAAAGCTGGTTCTGGCGCCCCTGGGCTACGGCCACTTCCCCATTGAGCATAACAAGGGCCACCACCGCGACGTGGCCACCCCGGAAGACCCTGCCTCGTCGCGGCTGGGGG
>NZ_LWEZ01001313.1:0-1332 GCF_001634945.1 Alcanivorax sp. HI0044 | reverse complement strand
CATTAAAACCGGCACCCGGTCTATCCCGCGCTTTTCAACTTTAAGCTTTGAACTTTCAACTGCTTTTACCCCGCAACCCGCCCCCTCCTACCGTCAATACAGAGGACCGTCATGTCTTTTATGCGCCCCTTGGGCAACACAGGATTAACCGTCAGCGCACTCGGCCTGGGCACGGTGAAAATCGGCCGCGACAAGGGGGTGAAATACCCCAATGGTTTCACCATCCCTGATGATCACGCGGTAACCGAGCTGCTGGCCCAGGCCCGGGACTTGGGCATCAACCTGATCGACACCGCTCCGGCCTACGGCCACAGCGAAGCTCGTCTCGGCCAGCTGATAAGTCAGCGCCAGGATTGGGTGATCGTCACCAAGGTGGGCGAAGAGTTTGATAACGACAGTGGTGAAAGCCATTTCGATTTCTCCCCGGAACACGTTCGCCGCTCCGTGCAGCGCAGCCTGAAACGACTCAACACCGATTACCTGGATTGCGTACTGATTCACTCCGATGGCGATGACATGGGGATCATCAAACAGGGCACCCTGGATGCCCTGAACGACCTGAAGAAGGAAGGCCTGGTGCGCACCACTGGCATGTCTACCAAGACCGTGGCTGGCGGCATTGCCTGCCTGGACCGCGCCGACATGGCCATGGTCACCTACAACCTTCAGCACCACGATGAAGTACAGGTGATCGAACACGCCGCCGCTCACCAGAAAGGCATCCTGATCAAGAAAGCCTTTGCCAGCGGTCACCTCAATGACACCCTTGCAGACCCGGTGCAGGAAAGTCTGAACCAGATCCTTGGCACCGCTGGCGTCAGCAGTATCATTGCCGGCACCATCAATCCCGTCCACTTGCGGGAAAACGTGGCCAAGGCCCGACAGGCCTGCAAGCAATAACAACAACAGGAAACCCCATGCGCTTTTGTCTGATGATTCTGCTACTCGGCACCTCCCTCGCGGCACAGGGGGATAACATATTACTGCTCCGCGAAGCCCCTCAGGGGTGCGAAGAAAAAGGGGAAGTCTCGGTGTCGTCGGGGAGCAAAATGCAGGGCATGTTGTTCAGCGACGCGTTCATCAATAACAACGTGAACAAGAAGCTCGCCAAGGCCATCAAGAAAGCCGGCGGCAACCGCGGCATGCTCAGCGATCGCCGTGAATTCATGATGGAGAGCCACTTCCGCGGTATTGAGCATATCGAGCTGGATGCCTGGGTCTGGCACTGCGAAGAAAAAGAGAGCTGAGCCTCAAAGCTCGCAGCTAGTAGCTCGAAGCTGCTTTTATCTCCGTCCCCAACGATTGCAACCCCGCCCAGTGACCTTGCTGATA
>NZ_LWEZ01001312.1:0-3585 GCF_001634945.1 Alcanivorax sp. HI0044 | reverse complement strand
GGCTACAAACCCACCCCGGCAGCCCCGGCCCCAAAGGCGGAAGAAAAGCCCAAGCCGGCACCGGCCAGCAATGAGCTGCCCAGCCGTGCCACGGAAGTGAAAGCGGTCAAGGCAGAAGTCAAGCCCGCCGCCGCCGAGCAGGGCCGCGCAAGCAACGACCCACGCCAGCGTCGTCGTGAGCAGCTCGCCGCCCAGGAAGCCGCTGCCAAGGCGCAACAAGCGGAATCGTCCTCGGAAGACTGAGGACATCCAGCCACAAAAAAGCCCGCTTCGAGCGGGCTTTTTTGTGGCTTATGGTTCTTCGCGGATTAGAGTGAATAACACGCTTCTCGTCGTCTACAGGGTTTATCGCGAATAAATACTCGACGCCGGATGCCTGGCGCAAGCCCCTTAGCCTGAACAGCTATCGTTTTCGGTATCTTTTTTGAGAGGTATTTTTGAGGGTTTCTTTAAGGGTTTCTTTGAGGAATTGTCAGGGCCATCATTCAGACAATAATCAGGTATTGTTCCAGCTACATGCTGAAATCAATTGTGGCCATGGGTCGCATGCATCCCATGCGTCTATAGGGGCCTGGAGGCTCCTGGCTATGGTAACAGCACCGGCTCTTGCTCCAACGACACACCAAACATCGCCAGCACATCGGCACACACCGCCTCTGCCAACGCCACCACATCCGCACTGGTAGCACCGCCATGATTGACCAGCACCAGCGCCTGTTCACTATGCATACCAACAGGCCCCAGTCGCTTCCCCTTCCAGCCGGCCTGCTCGATCAGCCACCCTGCTGCCAGTTTCACGCCATCTTCTTGTGCGTACGCCACCACATCCGCAAAGCGCATCTTTAGCGCATCACCCTGTTCTTTGGTGACAACCGGGTTTTTGAAAAAACTGCCCGCGTTAGCCAACACGGCAGGGTCCGGCAGCTTACTCTGACGCACCGCAATCACATGCTCGCGAACCGCGGCGGGGGAAATATCCGCTTGCGACAAGTGACCAAAACGCGCCTGGAGCGGCCCGTAGCTCACATTGCATTGCGGTATTTTATTCAGACGAAGCTCGATGCCGGTAATGATATAGCGGCCACGATCACGGCTTTTGAAACGACTGTCGCGGTAGGAAAATTCGCATTCATGGCCGGCAAAATGGTCTACCTGAGCGGTGACCACATCCATCACCGTCACCTGCTCCAGTACCTGGGACAACTCGACGCCATAGGCACCGATATTTTGAAAAGGTGCCGCCCCCGCCGTACCGGGAATCAAGGACAGGTTTTCCAGCCCTTGCCAGCCCTGCTCAACGGTCCAGGCCACCAGATCATCCCAGTGCACGCCAGCACCGGCGGCGACCCAAACATGGGTGTCGTCTTCTTTCACCTGCGCCATGCCATCAATAGCCAGGCTCAGTGTCAGCCCCGGCAGATCAGAACGAATTACCAGGTTGCTGCCTTCACCAATCACGAAAAGTGGCTCTGCAGGATTACGTTCCGCCAGCACCTGTGACAATGCATCCAGTGTGTTCGGCCGTGCCAGGCGATGGGCTCGCGCCGGCAACCGCAAGGTATTCAGCGACATCAGATCCGCATCGCAAATCTGCTCAACCGAACCGGTCGGTGGCGCCGTCTGGCTCACAGTTGCTCCCGCACACGGCTCAACAATCCTTCAGCGCCATCTTCAATCAGGTCCAGCACGGTATCGAATCCGTCTTCACCGCCATAGTAAGGGTCGGGCACTTCCCGCACCGAAGTGTGCTGTGCATAGTCCAGAAAACGGGCAAGAGTGCCCTGAAACGATGCGGGTCGCATGGCCTTCAGATCCGCCAGATTGGCATCATCCATGGCCAACACCCAATCATAGTCCGCAAAATCCGCCGGGCTGACTTGCCTCGCGCGCAGGTCAGCCATGGAATAGCCCCGTCGCAACGCGGCCTCCTGGGTACGAGGGTCCGGCGCCTTGCCGATATGCCAATCGCCGGTTCCAACGCTATCAATACGAATACGATCTTCCAGGCCGGCTGCCTTCACGCGTTCACGAAAGACCACTTCAGCGGTGGGTGAACGACAGATGTTGCCAAGGCAAACGAACAATACTGATACGCTCATTACCGGCCTCCCAACTCTGACCGCAGACGCTCAAGATCCGCCTGGGTATCGACCCCACCGGGCACAGCCTCGCAGGCAGGTTCAATGTGGATAGCCACGCCATTGGCCATGGCCCGCAGCTGCTCCAGAGATTCCAGCTGCTCCAGGGTCGCGGGCGGCCATTGCACATACCGGTGCAAGAACGCTACCCGGTACGCGTAGATGCCGATATGACGCCACCACTGCCCTGCGGACATGTCCTGCTTACCATCGGCAAAGGCATCACGATGCCAGGGCACCGGCGCCCGGGAAAAATACAGCGCCTTGCCGCTGTCATCGAACACGGCTTTCACCACATTCGGGTTAAACAGATCGTCAGCTCGTTCAATGGGTTCACACAGAGTGGACATCTGGCAGTCCGGGTTGGCGGCCAGATTCGCCGCCACCTGATCAATCACCGCCGGGGGAATCAACGGCTCATCGCCCTGCACATTGACGATAATGTCATCATCAGCCAGCCCCAGTTTGGCGGCCACTTCCTGCAGGCGGTCCGTGCCGGAGGGGTGATCCTCCCGGGTCATGACCACGGGCACGATGCCATCCAGCACATCGGCAATGCGCGCATCATCCGTGGCCACGTATACCTGCTCGGCATGGCTTTGCTGGCAGCGCTCTGCCACCCGTTCCACCATGGTTTTTCCAGCAATGTCTGCCAACGGCTTGCCCGGCAAACGGGTAGACGCATACCGCGCCGGCACCACTACGTAAAAACTCATTCACTACCTCGAAAAAAATCAGGGCCGAGTTGGAAGTTTAAAGTTCAAAGTTGAAAAAACCGTTCAAACCCATGCCTTACATCCTCACGTTTCAACTTTACCTTTTACCTTTCAACTCTCTTGACCGTTCACTCCCAACGCCCGATCAATCATCTGATCCAGCAACCCGTCCGGCAAGCTTGCAGTCACCGGAAGAAACCACCAGTGGGGTTCGGCAAAGGGGGCACATTTCACCGCGTCCTTTTCTGTCATCAGGACAGGCAGCCCATCGGCAAAGGCCAGATCCGCCGGCTGATAGGCATGATGGTCGGGGAAAACGTGAGGCGTCGTGCTGAGCCCAAGAATACTGAGCAGGTTAAAGAAACGTTTGGGATTGCCAATGCCGGCAACCGCATGGACCTGGGGATGTTGGCGCAGGAAATCGTCAGGGGTGAGAGTACGGTCGTCGGCCAGGCATGTCATGCCTGACGGACGCATGATCATGGGATAGGCCCCGGTCCAGCCACCGCCGGTGCTGATCACGAAGTCCACCTCCTTGAGGCGGGTGGCCGGCTCCCGCAATGGTCCTTCCGGCAGACAGCGACCATTACCCAGGCCACGCTGACCATCCACCACCACCACTTCGGCGCTGCGCGGCAGCGCATAATGCTGCAAGCCATCATCGCTGATCACCAGGTCCGGGGCGTACTCGCGAATCGCCACGTCCAGGGCATTGCGCCGATCCGGATCCA
>NZ_LWEZ01001311.1:0-4670 GCF_001634945.1 Alcanivorax sp. HI0044 | reverse complement strand
ACGCAACCAGCACAGATCGAGCTTTTTCTTACTGACATCAATACCGATGGTAGCCATCTCTCCACTTCTCCTTGTTCGTGCAGCCTCATCCGGTCAACGAAGGGCTCGGATACCGTTCAAGTTTTGAGAGAAATGCTGGCGGGACCTATCTACATCACAGGCTCAGGGCCTCAGGTCGAATACGGGTTGCCCGCCAGCAGTGGCGGAAGGGTAGCAAATCCTTCCGCCGGAGAGACACAAGGTCGGATTAGTCTTAAAGACGTAATCCGACACTCGCCCCATGGGACAGCGGCGACATTGAATGTCGGCTTACGGCCTTCGGCCTCTCTGTGCCCTCGGGTAAAGTCGACCTACAAAAGAGCGAAATGCGAGGTGTGTGGGTGGCAAGGAAACGACCGGCGCTCAGCTTCACCTCGCGTTGCCCCCCCAGGCGCGATCATCACGGCCATGGAGAGACCTATGCGCCCAATATTGTTGATAGTGAGCCTGATTATGCTCAACGCCTGCCAAACCACACCGACTGCACCAATTGAGGTGGCGGATCCGTTCGACCTGGATCGCTTTATGGGCCAGTGGTATGTGATCGCCAATATCCCCACCTTTCCCGAAAAAGGCGCCCATAATGCCACCGAGACCTATCGACGGGCCGGCCCCAATGAAATTGCGACCACCTTCACCTTCCGCAAGGATGGCGCGGACGGTGAACTGAAAACCCTGACGCCCACCGGCTTTGTTAGCGACGAGAACCCGGCAATCTGGGGAATGCGGTTTCTCTGGCCGTTCAAGGCGGATTTCCGGGTGCTGTATGTAAGCCCGGATTACCAGACCACCATCGTGGGGCGGCAGAAACGGGACTACCTGTGGATCATGGCGCGCAGCCCGGAGCTGCATGCCAAGACCTACGAACACCTGCTGGGCATCGCCCGAGAACGCGGTTACTCGCTGGACAAACTACAAAAGGTGCCCCAGGTGTGGTGACCTGACCTTGCCCAAGGTTTGCCAATGCCCTTGTGATCGCAAACCCGAACTCTTCGTGATGCGAGCATCAGTGATTCACTACGGTCCGTTCCCACAAGGGAGCGAGGTTTATGTGGGAAGCGATGCTTGCATCGCGAACAAGAACGGCAAGATTCTGCCGACCGCAAATCAAAGCCAGACAGCATTCCAAAATGGGTAATCTCTCACTGAAGTCACCAGCCCAGCCCTCACAGGGTTTGCGATGACATAACGGGCCGCTGGTTTCAATTCCGCTTCGCTTCTCAGCGCGCGATCATGGAAGCTGGATTGCCAGATGGCTTGCTCCAAGGAACGGGACACTCTGGCCTTGGCCATTCTGACAATTTGGGACAAATCATGCTTATCCGTTGTGGACAACAGCCAGTGCACATGGTCCGGCATGACCACATAGCACCACGTGTGGCTGGCGTTCTGAATATCTGATTGAGCTATAGATCTGCACACTTGGCAGGCGATAGAGAAACGGGAAAACCATGGGGTTCTGCCCGCTGTGCTGAAAGTAACCAGATAGGGTCTTCCCTGCTGGGAGAAGCGCCCTTTTCTCAAGGAATGGCTGTGGTAGCGATGAGTCATCCATAGAGCGTAACGAGCCGGGGCGGCGTGAGCTGTCAGTTTTTAGAGGACAGGCCTGTCATCTGAATCTGATTATTAAGGAACCTCTGAAAAACTCCTTGCGTACTCAGTCTTTCAGTCTGGTTCGCAATCTATACCCCATTCGGGGCACAGAGGGCGCACTTTTGAAGGTGTCCCCTAACTGGGATCGAGATATGTCCATCCATCGAAAAAGCGCAACAACGAGTGCGGGCCAGCCTGGATGACCCGAAGCACCCGTTCGGGCATAAAGGCGCGGCCTGAAGCGCACACCTGCTGCGCCTTGCCTCTCGGAAAGGGAACCACCCTGACCATCAAGACAAGACGCAACAGCTGCACGCTTCAGGCCACGCTGAGCATGCAAGGAGTTTTTCAGAGGTTCCTTAACCTTTTGAGGATATAAGGTGAGCCTCTTTCTTCGCGATGCAAGCATCGCTTCCCACAAAACCACCACCCCATAAAATGAAGCCTCTCTGTGGGAGGCGATGCTTGCATCGCGAAGAAGATCTTAACGAAGAAACCCGGCCTAAAAACTTTCGCCCAACTGAATAAAGAAGACGGTATCGTCTTCTGTGAAGGCCACATCCACACCGATGTGCAGAGGCTTGCTCGGGGTAGTTTGCCAGCGCAGGCCGGTGCCGTAACCCGCAAACGATCATCCAACAGGTAATCTTGATGAAAGGCACCCACCACCCAGCTGTCAGTATCGGTGTACATGGCGCCCAGGCCACTGGTGGGGTTGGGGCCACCATTGCCATCACGGGACGGGTGCAGGTACAGGGTCGCCAGTTGCAAACCTGTACCCATGGTGGGGTTCGACACGGGGATGGGCGCCACTACCCAGTTGCCTTTTTCCAGGTTGGGCCCGTGAGTGCCCTTCTCCACATTCGCCATGAAGGTATCGGTTTCGGTAACTGCCGCCGCGCAAGGCAGCGACAGGCACCCGGCAACACATGCCGCCGCTCGCCACGGAGCGACTCTCACGGGCAGATTGCTGGGGCCAGCGTGACGGGAATGCCATTGAGCTGCGCCATGGCCGTTACCGCTTCCACCCGTTCCGTGCCGATCACATCGTTCACACTGCAGCCCTGGGTAGAGCGGGCGATTTCCAGCTGCACGCCGTCGCGGTCATGGCCCCAACCATGGGGCACACTGATCACCCCGGGCATGATGTCGTCACTGATACTGGCCGGGAGCGTGATGCTGCCGGCGCTGCCGCTGATGGTCACATCCGCCCCCTCTTCCACACCCAGTCGCTGGGCATCCTGCGGGTGCACAATCGCAGTGAAGCGACCCTTACCTTTGATCAGGCGCTGGCTGTTATGCATCCAGGAATTATTGCTGCGGATATGGCGCCGGCCAATCATCAGCAGCTGATCCTTTTCCGGAGCAGACGGCACCGGCAAACCTTGCAAGGCCCGGTGGTAGAGCGCGGGCACCAGATTGATGCGCTGATCGGGCGTAAACAGACGCTGCGGCAACATGGGCGTCAGCGGCCCCAGATCAATGCCGTGCGGAGCCGCTTGCAGACTCTTGAAGGTCAGCCCATGGCTTTTTCCCCGCAGCAGGCGCCAGGCCACTTTGGGCAGTGTATGCAGGCCGTTCTCTTTGAGCTCGGCCAGGGCCTTGCCGCCACTGCCATAGGGCCCCAGACGCAGGCCCAGATCGATGATGCCGGTGTCACCCAATTTGCGGACAAAGCGGTCAGTGGCCGCCACCTTCAAGCGGCTGCGTCGACTGCGTGCCTTAAGCCGATTCAACCGCGTAGTGAGCCCGAGCAGGATTTCCCAGTCGTGCAGCATGCCCTCCGGGCGAGGTACCAGAGGTGGCGTGTATTTCACTACATTGCGCACTGACACCGCCTGGAAAATGGGGTCAAACTGGCCATGCTCCAGCTGCCCGGTGGGCGGCAGAATAATGTCGGCATGGCGGGTGGTCTCATTGATATAGAGATCAATACTGACCATGAAATCCAGCCCGGCCAGGGCCCGGTCCAGCTTGCTGCCATCCGGGCAGGACAACACCGGATTGCCGGCATGGGAAATAAAGGCCTTCACTTGCCCCAACCCCGGCGTGAGCATTTCATCGGCCATGGCGGTCACCGGGAATTCACCGCCGAATTCCGGGTAACCGTTTACCCGGCTGCGGTAACGGTCGAAGCTGCCGGTATCACCGCTAAGGGCACTCATGGCGACGATATCAAAGGCCGGGTTGGTGAACATCACGCCCCCTTCCCGATCCAGGTTGCCGGTGAGGATATTGATCACGTAGACCAGCCAGGCGCTGAGCGCACCATGGGCACTGGTGGTGACGCCCACCCGGGAATAGACCGCCGCGCTGGGCGCGTTGGCGATGTCACGGGCGAGCTTGCGGATATGATCGGCAGAGAGCCCTACCGCGGTTGTCACTTTTTCAGGGGTCCACGGTGCTACCAGCTTTTCCAGGGTTTTCTTGCCATCGAGCAGGGACTCGAGGCGGCCCGGCGCCACCAGCAATTCCGTGTACATGACCTGAACCAACGCCAATAACAGGTACACATCAGTGCCTGGGCGCACGAAATGATGCTCGTCCGCCACCCGGGCGGTTTCGGTGCGACGCGGGTCCACCACCACCAGTTTGCCGCCGCGCTTTTGCAGCGCCTTGAACCGGTTCTTGACGTCGGGAACCGTCATGATGGAGCCGTTGGAGGCCAGCGGATTGCCGCCAATAATCATGAAGTAATCGGTGCGGTCGATATCCGGGATGGGAAACAGCGCTTGGTGGCCGAACAGCTGATACGTCGCAAGTTGATGGGGCAGCTGGTCTGCCGAGGTGGCACTGTAACGCTGGCGGGTGTTGAGCGCCTGGGTAAACGGCAACAGGGTAAACAGGGCACCGTGATTGTGGGCTGTGGGGTTCCCCAGGTACAGGGACACCGCATTCTTGCCATGCTCCTGTTGTATCGCGTGGAGTCTCTGGGCGGTTTCCTCCAGGGCCTCATCCCAACTGATCGTCACCCAGCCATCGGCGGTACGTTTCACCGTGTGGCGCAGGCGGTCCGGGTCGTTGTGCAGATCCTGCAG
>NZ_LWEZ01001310.1:0-1317 GCF_001634945.1 Alcanivorax sp. HI0044 | reverse complement strand
ACCATTCCGCAATCAAGGCGGGCTTTTCCTGCCCTTCGATCTCGACTTGCACACCGTGGCGAAGTTGCCATTCATTATCGGAGCGCTGTTTGACTTCCAGCAGGGTGAACGAGCCGCGTATCTTGCTGCCTTCGCGCACCGGGTTCATGAAGCGCACTTTGTCGAAGCCGTAGTTGATGCCCATGACCTGGCCCTTGATGGTGGGCAGTACATCGATGGCCATGGCCGACAGCAGTGACAAAGACAAAAAGCCGTGGGCGATGGTGGCACCGAAAGGGCTTTCCTTGGCGGCCCGCTCCGGGTCGGTGTGGATCCACTGGGGGTCTTCGGTCAACTCGGCAAAGCCATCAATGCGTTGCTGATCGACGGTGCGCCACTGGGATTCGCCAACGTTTTTACCAACGTTTGCCTGCAGATCGTCGAGGCTGATTTGCGGTTTGCTCATGGTGCTCTCCCGTTGCTGGCCCGGACAATGCCCACCGAGGCCAAATTTCAAAACGTTATTTTAAAAAGAGTCAGTATGCGAGCGGCGTAATCAGCCGTAAAGGGTCAAAAGCGCCATCTAGGGCGGGAAATCCGTCACGGCTTGCTGTGCGGTCAATGGTGCGCTTCGGAACTTGTGTCAGACTTCGGCCGCAAACCGTCCCGGGAGCTGAAAAGCAAAGAGAAAGCCGGTTGCAGGGCGCCCCAAGTCAGCATGCCCGGAGGGTGAAGGGCGCATAAAGGTTAAGGGTGAGAGGAAGGAAGCGTATGGCGAATCCGAATGAAGCACTGGTAAACGAACCCCGTGAAGCGATTCTTGACGCGGCGGCGTTGTGTTTTATGGAGCGGGGGTTCAATGCGACCAGCATTGACGATATTGCCCGTCGCCTTTCTGCCACCAAGGGGATGGTGTACCACTATTTCAGCTCCAAGGCCGAGCTGTTCTTCGAGATCCATCATCGCGCCATGGATGCCCTGTTTGAAGAACTGGAGCCGGTGGCAGCATCCGACCTGCCTGCCCCAGAGCGGTTTACGGAAATGGCGCGCCGCTATGTGCATACCCTGATTCGTACCCAGCCTTATCAGCGCACTGTCTCGGAAGCGGTGCAAATGGTCTTGCGTAACAGCACCACTGCCGAGCAGCGGGATCAGCTAACCGATTTGCAGTCCCGCCGTAGCCAGTGTGAGGCGATGTTCATGGCGGTGCTGGAAGAGGGGATGAGTAACGGCACGATGCAGGCCAGCCGCCCCAGGGTGTCGATCAAGCCGGTATTCGGGGCAATGAACTCGGTGATCAACTGGTACCACCATCGCGAAGGGGAAACGGCCGAGCAG
>NZ_LWEZ01001309.1:0-6176 GCF_001634945.1 Alcanivorax sp. HI0044 | reverse complement strand
CGGTGCTTGAGATAAAAGTAGTCATCACACCAGGCTTTGAATTCCGGGTAGATCTCGCTACCGAACGGTTCACAGGCGTCGCGGGCCGTCTGGTGCCAATGCACAACGTCTTCTTCAAAACCATAGTAGGGTGTCAGATCGAAGCCGCCGCCAAACCACCACACCGGGTCTTCACCGTCTTTTTCCGCCACGAAAAAACGCACGTTGGCGTGGCTGGTCGGTGCATAGGGATTTTTCGGGTGGATCACCAGCGACACGCCCATGGCCTGAAAGCTGCGCCCGGCCAATTCGGGACGGGCTGCCGTGGCAGAGGGCGGCAACTGATCGCCAAACACATGGGAAAAATTGACCCCGCCTTTTTCGATCACCGCGCCATTTTCCAGCACCCGGCTACGGCCGCCGCCACCCTGTTCGCGCTCCCAGCTGTCTTCACGGAAGGTGGCGGAGCNATCTTCGGCGCCCAGTGCCTCGCAGATACGGTCCTGCAGATCCAGCAGGTAGTCTTTCACCGCCTGCAGTGAAACCTCTGACATGGTGCTTTCCCCGGATGCGGTCGGTGTGTTCACGGGCGCAAAATGCGCCCGCTTTCCAGATCAATAATGGTAGAGGGTTTGCTCGCCCGGTCACAGGCGCCGCTGACAATAAAGTCGAGTTGATCGCCCAGCTGCCGGGCCACCTGATAGCGATTGCGCGCTGCCGGGCGGCCGCTGATGTTGGCGCTGGTGGAAATGATCGGCTGCCCGGCCAACCGGCACAGCTGGCGAGCCAGCGGATGGTCCGGCACGCGCACCGCCACCTTGCGATGCTTCCCGCGCACCCAGCCGGGCAGATGTTCATTGGCCTCAACCAGATAGGTCACCGGCGCCGGCCATTGCTGCTGCAACCGGGCCGCCTGCTGGTCGTTCAGGCGCAGATACGGCGCCAGCTGCGCCAGGGTTTCACCAATCAGAATCAGCCCTTTGCTCACCGGCCGCTGCTTGATGGCCAGCAGCTGCATCACCGCGTCCTGGTTGAACGGGTCGCAGCCAAGGCCGTAGACGGACTCCGTAGGGTAGGCGATTACCCCGCCCGCCTGAATAATCTGTGCCGCGCTGAGCAGATGCTGGTCCATGACGACGCCCTGAAAGCAAAAGCGGCAAATTACCCTGCACGGCCCGGCGACTCAAGTCTGCCGATCAGACATCGCTGGTCTGGCGTTTCAGATAGCCCCCCGCCACCCGTTCTACCCAGCCCTCCAGCTCCAGATCCGCCAGCTGCCCGGCCAGCTCGGGCATGGGCATCCCGGTACGCTCCTGCAACGCATCCAGCGAGTTCAGGCCACTGGTCAGGTGGGCAAGCAGCGCCGGCGGGTCGCAACGAATGCCACTGGCTTCCACGCTACGCTGGAAATCCCCAAAGGCCTGAAAAATATCGTCCACGGACTCCAGCCAGTTGGCGCCATCGCGCAACAACTGGTGGCAACCCTTGCTGAGTGGATTATGGATACCGCCCGGAATCGCAAACACTTCACGCCCCTGGGACAGCGCCGTCCGTGCAGTGATCAGCGACCCACTCTTGATGGCTGCCTCCACCACAATGGTGGCCAGGCTGAGCCCACTGATAATGCGATTACGCATGGGAAATTGAGCCGGCAGCGGGCGCGCGCCCGGTGCAAATTCCGATACCAGCGCCCCGCCGTTCTCCACAATCTGGCTGGCCAGCAGGCCATGGCGGGGCGGGTAGATACAATCCGGGCCACTGCCCATGACCGCCACCGTGCGCCCGGCACTCACCGCACCGCGATGAGCGGCCGCATCAATGCCCAGCGCCAGGCCACTGACAATGACAAAGCCACTACCAGCCAGCTGGCGGGCAAAGCGGCGGCTGTTGTCGAGGCCGTCCGCAGAGGCATTGCGCGCCCCCACCATGGCCAGCGAAGGCGCATTTAATGCTTCCACGCTGCCGCGCACGGCAATCACGCCGGGTGGGTCGTTGATCTGTGCCAGCAACGGCGGGTAGTCCGCATCCCCCAGCGCAATCCAGCGCCAACCCTGCTCACGCAGTTGCTCAAAGTACACGGGCAGCTTGCCGGTATTGTCGAGCAGCCGGGCACGCTCTTTCAGGCCGGCCGGTAGCAGGGGAAGAAAATCCGATACCGGCGCCGAAGCAATCCGGTGTTGTTGCAGGGCGCGGCCCAGGGCCGCTGAAGACGGGGAAAACAACGCCTGCAATAGCAGGCGTTTAAATTGTCCGTCCATTCGCCCACCTCCTTGTGTGCGTTGGAATGATGTTTACCGCCCAATGTTTGGCAGTCGATGCCCGTAACCTGACCATAAAACACAGATCAAAACACGCAAAGACACCCTTTTCATCCTTGAAAAGGGTGTCTTTGCGGGCGTCAGGCGTCCAGCCTCAAGCGTTTAGCGTACTATTCAGTAGCTGCCCGCCGGGCTTTCGGCGATGTCGTTCATATAGATAGGCCGCATGGACTCCATAATCAAGCCGTAGCTGACCTTGTCGAAGACCCGGAAGATCACCATGGAACCGGTTTTCTCACGGGGCAGCTGGACCATGTCACCTTGCTGACGATCGCGGACCACTTCGCCCTGGCCATAGATATCCAGCACGTTGCCTTCTTTCAGGCCGTCACGCAGACCCTTGTTGATCACCACCACATCGTTGCGGGCCACACTGTTAAGACGGTCGAAGAAGCGAATCACTTTCGCCTCGATTTTGGTATCCGGTGCCGATGGATACAACACGGCACGCACGCGGCGATCTTCGGTGGAGAACAGACGGTCATCGATGCGCAGGTCTTCACTGGAGTCGGTAACCCGCAGGGTAATCATGTCATCATCGTGGCTGGCTACGCGGCCCAGGCCGATCTGGCGGGCTTCGTAACCCAGCACTTCATTGGTATCCGGGTCCACATATTGCTCGCCGGTGCGGTAGAAACCGTAACCCTGATCCAGGTCTTCCCATTTAGCCACGGTATCGCGGGCATAAACAGTATCGCCTTCACCGAAGATCACACGGCGATCGCGGCCACCCACCAGATAGGGGGCTTCAACGATTTCCTTGCGGTCTACCACCAGCCCTTCCTTCAGGTAAGACTGGATCGCACTGGCAGGAATGGCCGGAATCGCTTCGTCATTGGCAATTTCACGCACCCGCGGGGTGAGTTTCACGGTACCATTGGACATCACGGTCTCTTCCACGCCCCGTTTTACCGACAGGCGCGGCTCACCGTTAACGTAGGAAAGGCGGATTTCGTCGCCGGGATAGATCAAGTGAGGGTTACTGATTTCCTCATTGATCTGCCAGATTTCCGGCCACTGCCACGGCTCTTGCAGAAAACGGCCGCTGATATCCCAAAGGGTATCGCCGTTTTTCACGAAATACTTGCTGGGATGCCCGTCTTTGAGCACCACCGCTGCGGAGGCCATACCGGACACCGCCAGCACCAGGCCAAAGGTCAAGGCGCGCTGGACCGATTTCATCATCATCGGATTCCTTTTATCATTATTGGACTCATCCCCGAGAGCGGCCGCGGTCCCTTATTGTAGACGCGGTTCCTTTTGGATATTAGCAATGCGATCATATATTTAGCAACCGAAATTCGAGTACTACCGCAACTTCCGAGAAGGTACATGGCTAAACTGGAAATACTGGAATTCCCTGATCCCCGACTACGCACAGTAGCAAAGCCGGTGGAAAAGGTAGATGACGAGCTTCGCAAACTGATCGACGACATGATCGAAACCATGTACGACGCTTCCGGCATCGGCCTGGCGGCCACTCAGGTGAACGTGCACAAGCGCCTGCTGGTGATGGATCTGTCCGAAGAGCGCAACGAGCCCAAGGTGTACATCAACCCGCAGATCACGCCACTCACCGATGAACTGGCGCCCTACGAAGAAGGCTGCCTGTCGGTGCCCGGTTTCTACGAGAAGGTAAAGCGCCCGGCGCGGGTGCGGATCAATGCCCTGGACCGGGACGGCAACGCCTTCGAAGTAGAAGCGGACGAACTGCTCGCCACCTGCATCCAGCACGAGATCGACCACCTGGACGGCAAACTGTTCGTGGACTACGTTTCCCGACTGAAGCGTGACCGCATCAAGAAGAAGCTGGAAAAGATCCACCGCCAGCAGGCATAAGAGAGAGGCAAGTTGAAAGTTCAAAGTTGAAAAGCGCGAAACGGCTTTCAGAGTAGCGAATCGCCATGCCCGCGATTCCAGCCCTGCGGCGCGGCCGTGGCGCTAGACGTGTGGCTTACTCGAGGGCTCGCGTTTGAACTTTCAACTTTTCACTTTCAACTCACCTCTCTGCCCCACCACTTACCGACCCAGAGGCCGCTCATTGAAACCCTTACGCCTTGCCTTCGCCGGCACCCCGGACTTCGCCGCTGCCAGCCTGCAGGCCGTGCTGGATAACGATCATCAGGTCGTGGCCGTTCTCACCCAGCCGGATCGCGCCGCCGGGCGCGGCAAGAAAGTGCAGCAAAGCCCGGTCAAACAGCTGGCGACCAGCCACGGGATTGCCGTGCTGCAGCCGGAAAACCTGAAAGGCGAAGACACTCGCCAGCAGTTACGCGACCTGAATCTGGATGCCCTGGTGGTGGTGGCCTATGGCCTGATCATTCCCCAGGCGGTGCTGGATATTCCTCGCCTGGGCTGCCTGAACGTGCACGGCTCGCTGCTGCCGCGCTGGCGTGGGGCCGCCCCCATTCAACGGGCCATCACCACCGGCGACACTCAAACCGGCAACACCATCATGCAAATGGAAGCCGGGCTCGATACCGGCCCCATGCTGCTCAGTGAAGCCCTGCCCATCGGCGAGCGTGAAACCGGCGGCGAACTGCACGACCGGCTGGCCACCCAGGGGGCCCGCCTGTTGGTGACCGTGCTGAACGATCTGGAGCACCACCTGGCCAACGCCACCCCACAGCCCGACGAAGGCGTCACCTACGCCCACAAGCTGAGCAAGGCTGAAGCACGGCTGGACTTCCGCCTGCCCACCCGCGCGCTCTACAACCGCATCCGCGCCTTCAATCCTTTCCCGGTGAGCTGGGTGCCACTCAACGGTCAGCCCATGCGCATCTGGCAGGCCAGCGAAAGCCCGCAACCGGGGCAGGACAGCGATGAGCCCGGCCATATCCTGGCCGTGGACGACCAGGGCATCCATGTGGCCACCGGCGATGGCAGCCTGATCCTCGAAGAGCTGCAGCTGCCCGGCAAACGGCGCATGGCGGTGTCCGACCTGCTGCGCGGCAACCCGGCCCTGTTCACCGTTGGCGAACCGCTGGGTGATGCCATTGCCGATGCGTCAGGTGATCAATGTGGCAACGCCTGACCCGCGCCTGAGCGCCGTGCGCGCCCTCAACCGGGTGCTCCCCGGCAAGGGCGACGGCGAAAGCCTGCGCGAAGTGCTGCGCGACTTTCCCCTGCAAGGCAGCGACGGCGGCCAGATGCGCGATATCTGCTTCGGCGTATGCCGTCACCTGCGCCCGCTCAACCACTGGCTCAACCAACAGCTCTCCAAACCGCTCAAGGCCAGCGCCCAGCCGGTGCGGCTGGCACTGCTGGCCGGCCTCTATGAACTGTGGTTTAGCGACCGCCCGGCCCACGCCATCGTCAATGCTTACCCGCAGCTATGCCGCAAGCTGAAAGCCCCCTGGGCCGCCGGCCTGAGCAATGCGGTACTGCGCAAGGCCAGCCAGATCACCATTGAACAAGCCGTGGCCGACGCCCCCGCCAACATCCAGCTGAGCCTGCCAGATTGGCTGTTTAAACGCTGGCAAAAAGATTGGCCCGACGACGCCGACGCCATGGCCCGCGCCAACCTGCAAACACCGCCGTTCACCCTGCGGGTGAATCGTCAGCAGCAACAACGCGCCGATGCCCTTACCGCCCTGGGTGAGGGCGCCCGTGCCGGCAGCGTTGCCCCTTACAGCATTTACCTGCAGCCCGCCCGGCCGGTATTTCAGCTACCCGGTTTTGAGCAAGGTGCCCTCTCGGTGCAGGACGAAGCCGCCCAACTGCCCGCCGAATTGCTGCAGGCCCCGGCCAACGGCCGCATTCTGGACGCCTGCGCCGCCCCCGGCGGCAAAACCGGGCAGCTGCGCGAGAAATTCCCCGCCACAGACCTCACCGCCCTGGAGCTGGAAGGCAAGCGACTGGCCCGCATCCGCGAGAACC
>NZ_LWEZ01001308.1:0-1196 GCF_001634945.1 Alcanivorax sp. HI0044 | reverse complement strand
CAAGATGCATATTGTCCCCAATATGGTGGTGGAGCTGAAGCAATTGCCCGACACCTTCAAACATCCGGTTTATATGCATGCGGTTTACACCAACCACATCAAGAACCAGGTGAACATCAATGGCAGCTGGAAAAAAAGCGACTTGGGAAAATCGCGCATAACCGTAAAGCGATATCGTCGTGAGAGCGGGCTAACGGATTTCCCCATTATCAAAACCACCTGGCAAAAAACCGATAGCCTCAAACAAGGCGATGTCGACACCTCCCGGTTTATCGATAAACCCATGTACGTCGCTCACTATATTGCCTCTGCGGACCAGGCTCCGTACCAGGCCATCACGTTAATTCGCCAAACCATCACCAATAAAACCGGCAACACCATCAGCATGCGCTGGCAAGACGGTGGCCATTCCATGAACCGCACCTGGACGCATAGTGGCACCGTTCTTGGCCAGAAAGATGGTGTCCAGCACGGCGTTTTCATCGTTGTCAGCTATGCCGGTGTGCAAAGTATCTACTGTAAAGACATGGGCCAATCGATGAACTATTTCAGAATTGAAAATACCTACGATTGCGTAAGCGCCGCAGAAAGTGACATGGGCCAGGCGGGTGTTTATATGGATCCCTTGTTGAAAATTCGTAGCGGTTTCTCTGCTCCCGCCGTCGCCAAACCCAGCGCCCCCGCCCAGCCAACAGCCCCGTCTCCAGTAGCGGACTCTGCCTCCGATTCCATGGCTAGCGCCACATCGGAATGCGCCAAAGCCTATGCCGCCAAAGAAGCCTGTGGCCGTATTCCCGGCGACCCCTTTGGTATTGCAACCAAACTGTGCATCAGCGCCGCCAAGAAAAAATTCGGCGGGCTCAACTGTCCGATCCCGCTTTAGCCTGCCTCGCCTTTATACAAGACCAACGGCCAACAGGCCGTTGATCATCCATCCCTGTTAATCCCCCAGCGTATTCTGGCGGTACCACCGGCATACCCCATATAGGCGATGCGACCACCGCGTGCTGAGCCGTACCCTAGCCAGGTTGATCACTTATTCCTTTCAGCCTCGCGGTACATCATGAGAAAGATCCTTGTCTGTTTTTGGTTGGCACAACCGCTTCTGGTTTCGTCCACTCTGGCGGAATGGGGAGACTACCAGCGTTTTACTGCGGTGGAGGGCATCGTGATGTACGTCCGTTATAACAATCACA
>NZ_LWEZ01001307.1:0-3335 GCF_001634945.1 Alcanivorax sp. HI0044 | reverse complement strand
GTGTATCGGCCTTTTGTAAATCCGCGCCGATCAGCAGGGCGCCGCCGGGGCCGGCCAGTTTGCGTAGCCCCTTGAGAAATTCGCTGCGGGCGGCCGGTTCAAAATTGCCAATGGTGGAGCCGGGAAAAAACACCACCCGCCCCGGTTGTGCCAAGGCTTGTGGCATGGCCATCGCCTGGCAGTAATCGGCGCACACGGCGCTGATGTGCACGTCGGGAAAATCCTGGGCCAGTTGGCGAGAGGCGCCAAGCAGGCACTCACGGGAAATTTCCAGTGGCATGTAGTGACGGGGCTGCCAGGCATCCAGCAGCAGGCGCACTTTTTCACAGCTACCGGCACCGGGTTCGGCAATGGTTTGCGGTTGGTTGAGCCGTGCCTGGATTTCTTCAGCATAGCCGGTCAGCAGTGAGGTTTCGGTACGGGTGGGGTAGTACTCCGGGGTGCGGGTGATGCGGTCAAACAGGGCGGAGCCGGCTTCATCGTAAAAATACTTGGGGTGCAGGGACGGGCCGGGAGCTGAAAGGGACTGGCTGACCTCCGCAAGCATATCGGTGGCTGGTGGGTACAGATCGTAAAACGTCAGGTTCGGGCAAAGCTGCTGGTGGTTCAACGGAGTCTGTTGATGCTTCATCTTAGCCTCTGCAAGAAGTCGGAGTGGTGCGCCTGTCAGCCATCATTGGGCTTCTTGTCGCAGGCGAGCCGGATGCCGCTGAATTGCCAGCGCAACTGGGGATAGAAAAAATTGCGGTAACTGGCGCGCAGATGGTTGGCGCTGCTGGCGCAGGAGCCGCCGCGCAGTACCATCTGGTTGCACATGAACTTGCCGTTGTATTCGCCCACTGCGCCATGGGCCGTCTGGAAGCCCGGGTAAGGCAGGTAGGCGCTGGCGGTCCATTCCCAGACATCACCGAACAGATGGGCAAGGCGGGCGTCGCGGGCAGCACCGGGTTGAAACGAGCGATTATCGGACGGGGAATCCGCGAAGGTGCCGGTGATCGGCTGGCTGTAGGCCGCGTGTTCCCATTCCTGTTCTGTGGGCAGGCGTTTGCCCGCCCAGCGTGCGTAGGCGTCAGCTTCGTAGTAATTCACATGGGCCAGGATCTGGTTGTCGTGGAGCGGTTGCTGTCCGGCCAGGGTGAAGTGTTCGGTCAGTGCCGCGTTCCAGTACAGCGGGCGTTCGATTTGTTGCTGTTGCACCCAGCTCCAGCCATCGGAAAGCCACAGGTCCGGTTTGCGGTAACCGCCATCCAGAATAAAGGCGCGAAACTCCCCCTGAGTCACGGGACGGTTGGCCAGCTGGAACGGTTCCAGCCAGGCCTTGTGGCGAGGTGTTTCATTATCGAACGCGAAGCCGCCGCAAGCGCCAATCTCCACCAGTCCGCCCTCGAAGCCCTGAAAAGTCAGCGGTGGGGTGTCGCCTGGAATGTTCACGGGCTGGGTGATGGCCGGTGACAGGGGGTTGAAGGAGAGGCTGTATTTCAGGTCGGTGAGCAACAGTTCCTGATGTTGCTGTTCGTGATTGATGCCCAGCTGTACCAGCGGCGTGAGGTTATCGGCCCGCGCCAGCAAAGCGTTCATGGCGGCATCCACCTGGTGGCGCCAGGCCATCACTTCATCGTTAGTGGGGCGCGATAGAAGATGGCGTTGAGGGCGCGGATATTGCTCGCCGATGCCGTTGTAGTAGCTGTTGAACAGGTATTCGAATGCGGGATTGGCGGGCTGATAACCGGGCAGGTGAGGCTTGAGCAGAAAGGTTTCGAAGAACCAGGTGGTGTGAGCCAGGTGCCAGCGCGGCGGGCTGGTTTCCGGGCAGGCTTGCAGGCCCATGTCTTCGGCGAGCAGAGGTTCACACAGCTGCTCGCTGAATCGCCGGGTTCGTCGGTATGCATCGGCGAGCCAGGTGGTATCGTCCTGTCTGACGGTGTCGGGCAAGGCTTTCCCTCCCATGCCGTGGGTCAAAGCGGTTTGTTTGATAATGACTGCAATGACGCAATCTCACCTTAAAGCAGTCCCGGTTTGAGCGAAAGCAACAATGAGCCTCTGCGCCGAGCTGGGTATACTCTGCGACAACCTTTTATGGACCCTCTTTACCTTTCTACCTTTCACAAGAAGGAGAGCATATGAATATTACCGATAAAGTGGCCGTGATTACGGGTGGTGCCTCAGGCCTGGGCCAGGCGACTGCAGAAGCGATTATTGCCAAGGGCGGCAAGGTCATGATTTTTGATCGTGACGACAAGAAAGGCCCGGAAGTGGCGGCCCAGCTGGGTGATAATGCAGCCTTCACCCAGACTGACGTGACAGACGAAGCCTCGGTGAAAGCCGCGGTGGAGGCCACCGTGGCCAAGTTTGGTGCCATTCATGTGTGTGTTAACTGTGCCGGTGTGGGTTCTGCCATGAAAACCGTGGGCCGCGAGAACAAGCCGCACGATCTGGGCGTATTCAACATGGTGGTGCAGATCAACCTGATCGGTACTTTCAATGTGGCGCGCCTGGCGGCGGCAGCCATGGCCGAGAATGAGCCGGGTGAAGATAACGAGCGCGGCCTGATTGTGAATACCGCCTCGGTAGCAGCCTTTGATGGCCAGGTTGGTCAGGTTGCGTACGCGGCAACCAAAGGCGGCGTGGTCGGCATGACGCTGCCCATCGCCCGTGATCTGGCGCCACTGGGTATCCGTTGCAATACCATCGCCCCGGGGATTTTCAACACCCCGCTGATGAATGCGGCACCGGACAAGGTGAAGCAGCCGCTGATCGAAATGACCCAGTTCCCGAAACGGCTGGGGCATCCGCAGGAATACGGTCAGCTGGTGTGCCACATGATCGAGAACAAATTCCTCAACGGCGAAACCATCCGTATCGATGGTGGTATCCGTATGCAGCCTCGGTAGCACAGGAGACGCAGCACGCGTCACGCTACATGCAACACGAAAAAGCCCCGGTTTTCCGGGGCTTTTTGCTGTCTACGAAGCCGCTGTAGGAGTTCCCTTCCAGGGGACGAACCGAGCGCAGCGAGGCGACAGAGATAACCGTCTGCTGCAATCGACGGTTGAGTAACCCGTGATTTCGATCTTTCCATGTTTACGGGCCGGTTCGTCCCCTGGAAGGGAACTTGTATGTTTGAATGCTCTTCCTGCAACCATGCAGGACTTGCCGGGGTGGAGGGACCAAAGGAGCATCTGACCCAAGGGTACAGACGGTAGGAGATTTGGCCCCACCCCGCACCTATTCATACGCCGATAAAGAATCCATCGGCTGAGTTGCACCTCAGACCGACGATACCTAGCAAGCCAGCGTTCAGGTGCGCCCCGACAAGCATGTGTAACCTAGCGCAA
>NZ_LWEZ01001306.1:0-6077 GCF_001634945.1 Alcanivorax sp. HI0044 | reverse complement strand
AAGGTTTCCTTCAGCTCTGCGTCCTCATCCTGTGCGGCCAGCGCCTGGGCCCAATACATGGCCACATAGAAATGGCTCACCCGGTTATCCGGCTGGCCGACTTTCCGTGACGGTGACTTGTTCTGCTCCAGATACTGCTCATTGGCCTTGTCCAGAGCGGCTGCGATCACCTTGGCCTTGTTGTTGCCATACTTCTCGCCCAGCTCCTGAATGGAAACCGACAGCGCCAGGAATTCGCCCAGCGAGTCCCAGCGCAGGTGATTCTCTTCCAGGAATTGCTGCACATGCTTGGGGGCCGAACCGCCAGCACCGGTTTCGTAGAGTCCGCCGCCAGCCATCAAGGGAACGATGGACAGCATCTTGGCACTGGTGCCGAGTTCCAGAATGGGGAACAGGTCGGTCAGGTAATCACGCAGCACGTTCCCCGTGACGGAGATAGTGTCTTTGCCGCGGATCATGCGCTCCATGGTGTATCGGATCGCCTGAACCGGAGACATGATGCGGATATCAAGGCCTTCGGTATCGTGTTCCTTGAGATATTTGCGAACCTTCCGGATCATTTGTTGATCGTGGGCCCGCTCCTTGTCCAGCCAGAAGATAGCCGGAGTGTTGCTTTGCCGGGCACGAACCACGGCCAGTTTCACCCAGTCACGAATGGGCAGGTCCTTGGCCTGGCACATGCGCCAGATATCGCCTTTCTCCACATCGTGAGTCAGCAACACCTCACCGTCCTCACGCACAATGCGCATGGTGCCCTTTTCACTGGCTTCAAAGGTCTTGTCGTGGGAGCCATACTCCTCTGCCTTCTGCGCCATCAAGCCCACATTCGGTACCGAGCCACAGTTAACGGGATCAAAGGCCCCATGGGTTTTGCAGAAGTTGATGACTTCCTGGTAGATGGTGGCGTAGGTGCTTTCCGGAATCACCGCCTTGGTATCTTTCAGCTTGCCGTCGGCACCATACATCTTGCCACCCTGGCGAATCATGGCCGGCATGGAGGCATCGACAATAACGTCGGAAGGGACGTGCAGGTTGGAAATGCCGCGGTCGGAATCAACCATGGCCAGTTCCGGGCGATGCAGGTAACAGGCGCGGATCGTGGTTTCGATCTCCAGGCGCTGGGAAATCGGCAATTCTTCGATTTTCTGGTAAATGTGACTCAAGCCGTTATTCGGGTTGGCACCAATCTCTTCCAGCACATCGCCATGCTTGTCGAACAGCTCCTTGTAGAAGCGCCGTACCGCATGCCCGAACACGATGGGGTGAGAGACCTTCATCATGGTGGCTTTAACGTGCAGTGAGAACAGCATGCCTGTGTTCTTGGCATCTTCGATTTGTTTGTCAAAGAACTCACTGAGCGCATTCTTGCTCATGTACATGGCATCAATGACTTCGCCATCAAGAAGCGGAAGTTCCGGTTTTTTGACCGTCACAGTGCCGTTTTCGTCCTCGAACTCGATGCGCACCTTGCAGGCCTTTTCTATCGTCGAGGAGGTCTCATGGGAAAAGAAGTCGCCGCCACGCATGTGTGCCACGTGGGTGCGCGAAGCCGGGCTCCAGTAGCCCATGCTATGGGGGTTCTTGCGGGCATAGTTTTTAACCGCAATGGGGGCGCGGCGGTCGGAGTTGCCTTCGCGGAGCACCGGGTTCACCGCAGAGCCGAGAATTTTGGTGTACCGGGCCAGAATGTCTTCCTCTTCCTCGCTTTGCGGCTCATCCGGGTATTCCGGCACCGGGTAGCCATGCTCGTTAAGTTCGGCGATGGCCGCTCTGAGCTGGTGGATGGAAGCACTGATATTGGGAAGCTTGATGATGTTCGCTTCCGGATCCTGGGTCAGATCACCCAGTTCGGCCAGGGTGTCATTCACCTTCTGCTGGTCGGTCAGATATTCAGGAAAGCTGGCAAGAATGCGTGTAGCGAGGGAAATATCACTGCTCTCAACTTCAATGCCAGCGATCGAAGTGAATTTTTCAATGATGGGTAAAAAGGAATAGGTCGCCAGCGCAGGCGCCTCGTCAGTCATGGTGTAAATAATTTTAGGCGTGGTCATAGAATTACAAGGTCCCAATTGTATTGGTAGAGCTTTCCGCCTGATATCAGTCGGCTTTTGGCCGTCAGATCAGCGGGCACCCAACAGGAGTGCTCCCTCCGAATAAAACTGTATTCTGCATAAGCTGGCGAGTATAGCACCGACCGTTTAGCCTTGTTAGGACAAGCGGTAGCAACCGCAGACCAACAACAGTCATCGATACTCACCCCATGGCGCAATTGATCTTACTTAACAAACCGTTTCAGGTCCTCTCCCAGTTCAGCGACGACCAGGGCCGGCGAACCTTGCGCGAGTGCGTGCCGATGCCCGGCGTATACCCGGCCGGTCGACTGGACTGGGATTCTGAAGGCCTGTTGTTGCTGACCGATGACGGCGCCCTGCAGGCACGCATCAGCGATCCGCGGTTCAAGCTTCCCAAAACCTATCTGGTTCAGGTGGAAGGCAGGCCCGGGGGGCAGGAACTGCAAAAATTACGCCAAGGCATCACCCTGAAGGATGGCCCCACGCGCCCGGCCAAGGTCGAACTGATTGAGCCGCCCGCGTTATGGCCACGCAATCCACCCGTCCGCTTGCGGAAAACCGTACCGGATAGCTGGCTCAAGCTCACCATAGACGAAGGTCGAAACCGACAGGTGCGACGAATGACCGCAGCCATTGGCCACCCCACCCTGCGGCTGGTTCGCTGGCAGATTGGCGACTGGAACCTTGAGGCTCTCGCCCCTGGAGAATGGCGCGCTATGACGGTTCACGCGCCGAAGCCGCCTGCAGCCAGGCAGCGGCGGCCTCGTCATCGCTCTGGCGGGCCTCGACCCAAACCCAGCGGCCGCCGATAAGCTCCTTCTTCCAGAACGGCGCGCGGGTTTTCAGTAGATCCATGATAAAGGCGCAGGCCGCAAACGCATCCTGTCGATGCGGGGCACTGACGGCCACCTGCACGATGTCATCAGCCACCATCATGGTGCCAACTCTGTGCACCACCCAGGCACCATTGAGGTGCCATTTCTGGCCAGCCTGATCGACAATGGTGCGCAACACTGCCTCCGTCATCCCCGGGTAATGCTCCAGATGCAGCGCCTCCACCCTGGCCTGCTCATCGCGCACCTGGCCACTGAACTGCACCATGGCGCCGCTGAGACCCGCGTCGCGAAGCCAGCCGGACGGCTGCGCCGGCACCAGCGCCGTGTCCGTGACGGCCACATGAATCTTCATCCGCCGGTCACCGGCGGGAACAGGGCGACCACATCGCCATCCCGAACCGCCGCCTGCTCCTGGCTGAGCACCTCATTCACCGCCACCATATAGCGGGGTGTCGCCTCCAGCGCACCGGCCACCGACGCCTTGTCGTCGGCCAGCCATGCGACCAGGGCAGCCACCGTGTCGACACCATCCGGCGGCGTGACCGTCAGGCTGTCACTGCCCACCCGCTCACGCAGAGCAGCAAAGAAACGTATCTCGATCACCTTAATCCTCCCGACGGAACTGGCCACTGCGGCCACCGGATTTTTCCAGCAGGCACACCGATTCAATCACCATGCCCCGGTCCACCGCCTTGCACATATCATAGAGCGTCAGGCTGGCCACCGATGCGGCGGTCAAGGCCTCCATCTCCACGCCAGTGGTGCCCTTGAGCTTGCAGGTTGCCTGCACGCACAGCGCATCCGCTCCTTCCGGTTCGATGGTAACAGTGACACCAGTGAGCAACAGCGGGTGACACAGAGGAATCAGGTCCCAGGTCTTCTTTGCCGCCTGAATGCCGGCAATTCGGGCGGTGGCGAGCACATCACCCTTGGGGTGTTTGCCTCCCAGTATCATTTCCAGCGTGGCCGGCTGCATGCGCACCCGCGCCTGCGCAGTGGCGGTACGCTGAGTGCTGTCCTTGTCGGTCACATCCACCATCTGGGCCCGGCCACTGTCATCCAGGTGGGTAAATCGTTGATCTGTCATGCTCAGAGGTGTCTCCGCTCTGTTGTCTGTGGCGCCGCTGCGCTACCATTCCCGCCTTTCCAGAATTGAATGAAGCATCGCCCCCGGCCCATGACGGCAACCGGTGCTTCCTGTCCGGTAGGATACGCTATGAACAGCTTTGAGCCGCACATTACTGTGGCCTGCGTAGTCGAACAAGACGGCCGCTTCCTGTTTGTCCGAGAAATGAGCAAGGGCGAGGAAGTGCTGAACCAGCCTGCGGGCCATGTGGAATTCGGTGAAAACCTGATGCAGGCGGCCTACCGCGAAACCCTCGAAGAAAGCGCCTGGCAGGTAGACATTACCGACCTGCTCGGCTGGTATATCTTCCAGCCCCACAAGGGTGCCGGTGTCTATTACCGCACCTGCTTCGTGGCCCGGCCAGTCAGCCACGACCCGAAACAGAAGCTCGATACCGGCATTCTCGAAGCCGAATGGCTGACCCCGGACGAATTTCGCGCCCGTCGGCACCAGCACCGCAGCGCCCTGGTGGAAAAATGCCTGGATGATTACCTGTCCGGGCGACGACTGCCCCTGGACAGCATTTATCAGCACCCCTGGCCTCTGCAGAGAGGATGATTTGCCATGCGTAAGGCCCCCAAAGACACTCGTGTGATCGTCGGCATGTCCGGCGGTGTGGACTCCTCCGTGGCTGCGGCCCGCCTGATTGATGCCGGTTATCAGGTCGAAGGCCTGTTCATGAAGAACTGGAACGAGGACGACGGCACCGACTACTGCACCGCCCGGGAAGACCTGCTCGACGCCATGCAGGTGGCCGGCGTACTGGGCATCGAGCTGCACACTGCCAATTTTGCCGAGCAGTACTGGGATCGCGTATTCGCCCACTTTCTCGCCGAATACAAGGCCGGGCGCACCCCCAACCCGGACATCCTCTGTAACAAGGAAATCAAGTTCCAGGCATTCCTCGATCACGCCATCACCCTGGGCGCGGATTACATCGCCACCGGGCATTACTCCCAGGTCAGCCATGGCGACAAAGCGCAGCTACTGCGCGCGGTGGACACCAACAAGGACCAGACCTATTTCCTGCATGCGGTGGACTACCAGAAATTCGACCGCACCCTGTTCCCGCTGGGTGATCTGGAAAAACCGGAAGTTCGCCGCATTGCCGAAGAAAAAGGCTTCGACAACCACAAGAAGAAAGACTCCACCGGCATCTGCTTTATCGGTGAGCGCCGCTTCAAGGATTTCCTGGAGCAGTACCTGCCTGCGCAGCCCGGCACCATTGAGGATGACCACGGCAACGTCATCGGCAAACATGACGGGCTTATGTACTACACCCTGGGCCAACGCCAGGGGCTGGGCATTGGCGGCCTGGCCAGTGCCAGCGAGGCCCCCTGGTACGTGGCCGGCAAGGATCTGGATCGCAATGTGCTGATCGCCGTACAAGGCACGGACCACCCGCTGCTCTACAGCCGGGAACTGACCAGCGCGCCCATGCAGTGGGTCGCCCTGGAAGCCCCAACCTTGCCGGCCCGGCTCACTGCCAAGACCCGTTACCGCCAACCCGACCAGGCCTGCACCGTCAGCGATGCCGGCGACGGCCGGGTGCATGTCATATTTGATCAACCACAACGCGCCGTCACACCCGGACAGTCCGTGGTGTTCTACGATGGCCCGGTCTGCCTGGGCGGCGCCGTCATTGAGGAAACCGCATGAGCGAACGTTTCTCGCCGGAACAACAGCAACTGCTGGCCCTGGCCGCCGTGTTTGAAGCGGCCCAGCTGGCCGACGATGTGGCCCAGCGTGGAGACTGTGACCCCAAAGCCTTCGAAGCGTTGATTGCCGGCGTCATGGCGCTGGATGCTGACGATTTCGACAGCATCTATGCTCAACCCAGCCAGCTCCGCGAAGGCGTCAGCCTGCTCAACCGCAGCCTGAACAAGGAGTCCCGTGGCGCCAACTTGCGCCCGCTCAACTACGGCCTGGCCCTGCTCCACCTGGCCGGCAAGCTGCGCAAGAATGAGGACACCGTAAGCATTCTGCGCAACCGCCTGCTGGCGCTGAGCGGCCAGCAGGCGGTTGCGCAGAATGCTTACGGTG
>NZ_LWEZ01001305.1:0-1065 GCF_001634945.1 Alcanivorax sp. HI0044 | reverse complement strand
CTCGCTCCCAATAGCCGCCCAGGTTCACCGTTACCGGATCAAGGACATCCAGCGCCAGATTGCCAAAAAAACGGTAGCTGATATTGTCTTGCGTGCCCCCAAGGTAGCTGTCGGACTGTACCCGGTCATGGCGAATTTCTGCCCCACTGACCAGTCGTGCCCAGCGAGTCAGCTGCAGGGTATCCTGAATTTCCAGGTCATAACGCACCTCCTGAATATCCAGCTCACTGCCGGCACAGAAAGGCGCACCGGCACCCTGCAAGGTCAAATAACGGTTAGTGGCATCGGCATCCGCCGGAAAGGCCGCAAAAGTCGCCCCCATGTCGCTGCCATTCTGCAAATACAAATCGCGCAGTTCCTGACTGAAGAACAGGCCGCCCCCGGGCCCGGTCTGGCCGGTCACAGGGTCCAGGTAACAGACATTAAAGTCGGTGATTTCCTGATTGTACTGGCCGTAAGTATGGACCTGCAGCTGATGGGTCCGGCTGAAATTGTGCTGCCATTGCAGCGACACAAATGCCCGCTCGCCTTTCTGCACCGGGTCGCCCTGGTATTCGCCAATATCGGCAACACCGGCTTCCTGCTGGCGCTCCAGGCGGCTGCGGCTACCACCGGCCTGCACCATGAGCGTATTGCGGGCATCTGCGTCCCAGACCCACTCGGTGTTGAGCGTCTCAATGCGCTTGCCATCCGGCAGGCTCTCGCCTTCGAAGGGCTCGTCATAGCCGTTATCTGCCCGTCGCGACACGGAAGCACGCAGCGCCCCGTTTTCCAGCCGGTGAACACCAACCAGATGCGCATCGCGGATACCATTATTGCCGCCCTGTACGGTCACGCCGCTCTTGCTGATATCCCGTGGGTCACGGGTAATAATGTTGATCACGGCAGTGAAAGCGTTGGCACCATACGCGGCAGCCGCCGGACCACGGGTAACCTCAATACGTTCCACATCGCGGATATCCACCGGCATGTCGTTCCAGCTCACCCGGGACAGGCCCGGCTGATACTGACTGCGACCATCAAGCAACACCAGCATGCGCCGCTGATCGCGGGCCTGGGTGGGGT
>NZ_LWEZ01001304.1:0-697 GCF_001634945.1 Alcanivorax sp. HI0044 | reverse complement strand
CAGGAACAGGGCGGGCAATACCCACTGGGCAGGAATGATGGTCAGCCCCAGCTGCACGGTGGCCTCCACACTGCCAATGCTCTCACTGACGCTGGCAAACGCCCCGGCGAGCAGGAACACCAGGCACATAAGCAGCAGGTTGGGATGACCGATCCCCGCCAGCAGTCGATCCACGCTGGCGTTGACCCGCTGACCGGCCACCCGCGCCATCAGCATGGACAACACGATAGCTGCCATGGCCACCACCGGTGCCTTGATCTGGTAGAAGGCGAAATCTTTCCCCAGGGAGGTGTAATACAAGCCACTGCCGAGAAACACGGCCAGAAAGAACAGCAAGGGAAGAAGGGGCCAGGCGCGGGGAATGACGGCGTTCTGGGTCTTGGCTTCGCTCATGAGTCGCCCCGATCATTGAATGATCAGCCCAGTGTAGAGATTTCATGGCAGTGACGGTAGCAACCCCCGATACGAAACCTGCCCGCCTGCACGCGCAAGGCATTTCAGGAAAGCCACTTACTCATGCGTCACTCCCGGCGCCTGCAGACGCAAGCTGAACATGGCCGTCAGTAACGCAACGCCAGCGGCCAACACCAGGCTAAATCGCAGCCCCACCATAAAGTTGGACGACTGAGCCAGCAGTGCCCCGAACACCGCCACCGCCAGCGCACCGCCCACCTGACGACTGGTGTTGAACACCCCG
>NZ_LWEZ01001303.1:0-2304 GCF_001634945.1 Alcanivorax sp. HI0044 | reverse complement strand
AGCCCCGCTGCGCGCCGTGTGTTGGCGGATCATGCCTGCCTGCAGCTGGAAATGATGGCGCTGGGCGGCAGGCAGATGGCGGTAGGTAATCGGCTATGAAATGGCGGTTTGTGACGTGATTCGTGGGTTTGTGCCGAAAAATGCACTAAAAAGGGTCGCGAACTCAGCAACGTTAATACCGCAACGTTGCTGCCGATTGCCACAGGAGGTGGCGATGTCTTTTGATCCCAAGGATCCGTACGACGCCGCAGCACTGTACGACATGTGGCTCAATTGCAGCCGTTGTCCTGCCACCTTTGATTTTGAACCCGGTGGTGAGGTCAATCTGGATTATTATCACCGTATCGGCCAGCAGGCCCGGATGGAAAACTGGGCAGTGTTGCCGGCTCGCAATCACGGCGAAGAACTGGTGTTCAATGTGCTTTGTCCTGACTGCGCCCGGCGCTTTGGGGTGGATGGCTGCGACGGCCGCATGGAGTTGGCTGCACCGGTGATCGACCAGATCTGCCAGGCCATGCGTGACGCGTCCGAACAAGCGGCCTGATCGCTACGGTCATCGTGTCTGTCTCTCCGCCCCGGTAGACTCGGAGCGAGTGTTGACAGGAGCCCTTGATGACCGCCCACGATATTTCCCTGGCTGATGCCATGATTCAGCGCCGCTCCGTACGCGGCTTTACCGACAAACCGGTACCTCAGGAGGTGCTGGACGCGGTGTTCTCGCTTGCCCAGCGCTCTCCCTCCAACTGCAATATCCAGCCCTGGAAAGTGTGGGTAGCGTCCGGTGCCGTGCGCGATGCGCTGCGCGAGCGCATGGTGGAGAAGGTTACTCAGGGCGTCCCTTTTGCTCCGGATTATGACAGCCTGCCGCGTTTCGAGGGGGTGTACCGGGAGCGCCAGGTGGATTGCGCCATGGCGCTGTACGGCAGCATGGGCATTGCCCGCGAAGACCGTCCTGGTCGGCAACGTGCCGAATTGCGCAATTTCGAGTTGTTTGATGCGCCCCATGTGGCGTTTATTGGCATGGAGCGGGAGTTCGGCGTCACCGTGGGACTGGATGTGGGCATGTACGTGCAGTCATTGCTGCTGTCCATGAGTGCCTATGGGTTGGGCGCCTGCGCCCAGGGCAGCATGCGTTACTATCCTGACGATGTGCGGGAAATGCTGGGGATCCCGTCCAGTACGGCCATCGTGCTGGGGATCAGCTTTGGGTACGAGGACCCGGATATCGCGGCAAACAAGGCCCGAGTGGATCGGGTGCCGGTCTCCGACTCGGTGCAGTTCTGCGATAGTTTGTAGTCGAGCCCTGTGCTGAAAACAGGCAGGGTCCGGGCAGCGTTGGCTCGATTGTGCTACAATGGTCGTTTTCCCAGCGTAGTGACCCTCCATGATCATAGTGAAAGGCTCCTTTCCCGTGAAAGAAGACGAACAGCCCCATGCGTTGGCGCTGGTGCAGGCGCTTGCCAGTGCGTCGCGGGGAGAGCGGGGGTGTCTGGCCTATGAGGTATACCTGCAGGCGGATGCGCCCAGGGTGATTATGGTGTGGCAGCAGTGGTCGAACCTGGATGCGCTGGAAATCCATTTTGGCTCCGAGCATGTGGACGCCTTTCTCGATGCCATTCCCGACATGATTGATGGCGATGTCACCTCGGCTCGCTTTGATGTGTCCAGCATGGATGGCGACCCCATTGTCGAGGACGTCAGCGAGATCGCCCCTGTGGTGCTGGCGGATAACATCACTCTGCATTAACGCCCCGGTCGGCGCTCTGCGTGTTCGTTCATTGATTCCTTTTCGCTCACCGCGTTGTCCTGCGCCGCTTCCTGTCGGTGTTGTGTCGTGGTTGGCCAGTGTCTCCCGTCGTGCTCTGCGTTACTCTGTCTGGCTCAGGCAAGGTCTGGCTTTCGCTGTGCCTTGGCAAGGTTGTGCAGGAGTGCCCATGAAAACCCGTATCGACTCCGTCGAAGACATTATTCGCAGCTTCTCCGAGCAGGGTTACATTTGCAGCGAGCGCATTGCGCTGGCGGTGTACCTGGCGGCGCAGCTACACAAGCCGGTGCTGGTGGAAGGCCCGCCGGGGGTGGGCAAAACCGAGCTGGCAAAAGCGGCCGCCGCCTTTCTGGAAGCGCCGCTGATTCGCTTGCAGTGCTATGAAGGGCTGGATGAAAGCCGGGCGCTATACGAATGGAAGTACGGCAAGCAGTTGCTGTATACGCAACTGCTGCGCGACAAGCTCGGTGGCATGCTGGCCGATACGGATAGCCTGGAAGCCAGCATGGATCGCCTGGGGGATTTGGGTGAAGCGTTCT
>NZ_LWEZ01001302.1:0-1098 GCF_001634945.1 Alcanivorax sp. HI0044 | reverse complement strand
CTGAAACGCAGCCTGCTCACCGGCCCCGACGAAGCGCGCGCACCCTCCACCGCAAAAGAACCCCTGATCCGCTTGGATCGCGCCAATATGCTCAAGGTGATCGTGGCGGAGGACAATGCCGTTAACCAGCTGGTGATCGACAGCATCCTCAAATCGTTAGGTATCCATGCCACGCTGGTCAGCGACGGCGCACAAGCCGTAGAGCAAGTCCGCAACCGCCCGGATCATTGGGATATCATCTTCATGGATTGCGAAATGCCGGTGATGGACGGCTACCAGGCCACCCGGGAGATTCGTGCCCTGGAGGCCGCTCTGGAAACACCTCCGCACTGCTGGATCATTGCCCTGTCGGCCCATGCCACCGGCGATTATGTACAAAAAGCTCGCGACGCCGGGGTCGATGATTACCTCAGCAAACCGGTATCCCAGCAGCAAGTCCACGATGCACTCAGGCGTGGCCAGGGAACCTCTGGATAACGCCTTACGTGCTCAGTCTTTCAGGCTGGCTCGCAATCTATACCCCATTCGGGGCACAGAGGGCGCGTTTTTGAAGGTGTCCCCTAACTGGGATCGAGATATGTCCATCCATCGAAAAAGCGCAACAACGAGTGCGGGTCAGCCTGGAAAACCCGAAGGGCGCGGCCTGGAGCGCACATCTGCTGCGCCCTGTCTCCAGGAAAGGGAGCCACCCTTACCGTCGAGACAAGACACAACAGCTGTACGCTCCAGGTCACGCTGAGCATGCAAGGAGTTATTCAGAGGTTCCCCAGGTCTCCAGAGACATTACCGGCTAACGGAAACCGTTGAGGGGTTAAGGAGTTGCGCGCACACCGCCAGCAGCTCCCTCATCCGTACCGGCTTACCCAGAAAGGCATCACAACCGGCGTCCAGACAACGCTGGCGATCCACCGCCAGCACGTTGGCCGTCAGCGCCAATAGGGGGCCGCCATACCCCCGGTCACGCAGGGCCTGGGCAGTTTCATAGCCATCCATCACCGGCATCTGCATATCCAGCACAACCAGATCGTAAGCGCCGTCGGCCACCTGAAAGGCCGCGCAGGCTTCTTTCCCATGCTCCGCTTCTGTCACCTGCATGCC
>NZ_LWEZ01001301.1:0-711 GCF_001634945.1 Alcanivorax sp. HI0044 | reverse complement strand
GTCACGCCATGGCGGCGGGCCTCTCGCTGGAGCTGGAAAAGCTGGACGCGTTCAAGGCGGCGTTCGAAAAAGCGGTGGGCGAGCTGTTGTCTCCAAAAGCGCTGGAGCGCATTGTGGAAACGGACGGCGAGCTGGAAGACCACGAGCTGTCGCTGACCAATGCCGAATTGCTCAGCCACCGTTTTCCCTGGGGGCAGGGGTTCCCGGCCCCCAGTTTTGATGGCGAATTCGAGGTGCTCAAGTACCGCATCGTCGGCGAACGCCACCTGAAACTGACCCTGGGCCTGCCCGGCGTCAGCGGGGTGATTGATGCCATTCATTTCAATGTGGCGGTGGACGCGCTGCCCAGTCGTATCAGCAAGGTGCGCGGGGTGTATCGCCTGGAGGTCAACGAATTCCGTGGCCAGCGCAATCCCCAGCTGCTGTTCGAGCATCTGATTCCGCTTTGATCGGTCTGATGCGGTGGGAATGTCGGATTACGGCTACGCCTAATCTGACCTACAAAACCAACCAGCTCCCCGTGACTATGTAGGTTGAATTAGCCTGAAAGGCGTAATCCAACATTGGGCCTGGAATCAAAACCGCTTTATGTTCCCCCCATCGACTCCTGCAAAATTGTCGACAATGCTGTCGGCGGCCCCGGTTTTTGCTAGCATTGCGCTTCGCGCTCGACACCGGGTGCCTGTTTTACCAGGGTGCGGCCCAAAAGGC
>NZ_LWEZ01001300.1:0-1173 GCF_001634945.1 Alcanivorax sp. HI0044 | reverse complement strand
ACCCGGCCCAAAATGCTTTGCCCAAGCCCCGCCCAACTCACTGAAAAAGCAGGAGTTTCCCCAAGCCTCATGAATGTCGTCATTAAAACCCCCGAGCAAATCGAGCAAATGCGTGAAGCGGGCAAGCTGGCCGCCGAAGTCCTGGAAATGATCGGCGAGTACGTCAAACCGGGGGTCACCACCGAGGAACTGGACCGCATCTGCCACGACCATATCGTCAACAAACAGCAGGCGATTCCTGCGCCTCTGGGCTATGGCGGCGCCCCCGGTCGCATGCCCTTCCCCAAATCGGTATGCACCTCGGTGAACCATGTGGTCTGCCACGGCATTCCCAGCGACCGCAAAGCCCTGAAAACAGGCGATATCGTCAATATCGATGTCACTGTCATCAAGAACGGCTGGCATGGCGACACCTCGAAGATGTTTTACGTGGGCGAGCCCTCTGTGCTGGCCCGCCGGCTGGTGGAAACTACCCGCGAATGCATGTTGGCCGGTATTCGCATGGTCCGGCCCGGCATACAGCTCGGCGACATTGGTCATCGGATTCAAAAAATGGCCGAGGGCGAACGCTTCTCTGTGGTCCGCGAATACTGCGGTCACGGCATCGGCGAGGGCTTCCATGAAGAACCCCAGGTGGTGCACTACGGCAAGCCTGGCACGGGTCTTGAATTACAGGAAGGCATGGTGTTCACCATCGAACCCATGATCAACGCCGGCAAAGCCGCCAATAAACTGCTGCCCGACGCCTGGACCGTGGTCACCAAAGACCGCAAGTTGTCCGCGCAGTGGGAGCACACCATCGCGGTCACCGCCGATGGCTATGAAGTACTCACCGCCCGCAGCGAAGAAACGGACCTCTATTAAGTGTCATTGCTACCCGCAATATCCCAGGACTCCCTGCTCGACGCCTTGCAGGAAAGCGCCCAGCCGGGCCAATACGCCCGCCAGTATCTGGCCCAGGGCCAGGAGCGGCTGAATCAGACCTTTGAGGCCACCGACATTACCGAGCTGGTCCAGACAAGAGCCACAATGGTGGACCAGGTGATGATCGCAGCCTGGTCCCTGTTTGGTCTGTCCGACCGCGATGACGTAGCGCTGGTGGCTGTCGGCGGCTACGGCCGCGGGGAATTGCACCCCTGCTCCGATGTGGATCTGCTGGTGCTGCTCGCCGAC
>NZ_LWEZ01001299.1:0-4842 GCF_001634945.1 Alcanivorax sp. HI0044 | reverse complement strand
TTTCCAGATACGACGATCGTCATCGCCGGGTACCCGTTGCAAATAGAGGGTCAGGGTGTCGTCCGGCAGGGTCAGGGTGGCGATCTTGTCCCGGTAGCTGGGCAGGCCGTCATCCCGGTGCCCCTCCGGGTGGGTGGATAACCGGGTCAGGTCGAGAATACGCTGCTGCCCCCAGACAATGTTCAGCTGCTCCATCAAGGTGGCGGCGTCCTTGTCGGCCATGTCTGCGGGCAGGTAGCGCATGTCCAGGTAAGCCCCGGCGGCGTCCCAGTTTCCGTCCTGGGCTGCGTTCATGATGGCCAGCATGGTCGATAGGGGGGGTATCGCCGGGTCGAATGCTGTCATCTTGCAGGGAGTCAGCAATCACCGCTTCGGCTTTCTCCCCTGTATCAATGACATCCTTGATGGTCAGCGAGCTATCGTCCGCGTGGCTCCACGGTGCCAGGAGCAGCAGGCAGGCGATCAGGGGGAGAATTCGGTGCGTCACAGGGTGGATTCCTCAAGGCTGGGGGCTGTTGTGCCAAGGCAAGGCTAGAATGTACCGCTAACCGGGGTGTCGGCCAATGATGGTGGCGCTGACAAGGCCGCAGAGAACAGACCGACGGGCCTGTCAGACAGAGCAATGGCGGCAATTGGCAGGTATTATCCCGGTTTTACGGGGGATTTTGCTTTAAAATCCCGGCCGTCGATTTTTCGGGCAGCGCGGGTTGCCTCGAACCTGGGATCAATGAACCAAGGGAAAACAGATGACCGTAATTCTGGCCTGTCTGCTGACTTATGCAGGCTGCATTGTTTTTATTCGGGTGCGTAACCGGGAACCGTTTGGCCTGAAGCGCCAGCTGTCGGACTTTTCCACCTTTATGGTGCCGTTCAATATTCCGGCCTATCTGCTGTCCAAGGTGCCAACCACGCCGCGCCTGAGCCTGTCACATCTGCCAGAGCTACAGCTGATTGAGGATAATTGGGAAACCATTCGCGATGAGGCGGTGGCGCTGTATCACGGGGGGCTGATTACGGCGAAAGAGGATCTGCCGGCCAGTAGTTTTTACAAGGATAATCGCTGGACCAGTTTTTATCTGAAAGTGTATGACAACAAGCTGCCCTCGGCCTATGACCTGGCGCCGAAAACCATGGCGCTGCTGGAGCAGATTCCCACCCTGAATATCGCCCTGTTCGCGGTGTTGATGCCGGGCAAAAAACTGAATCGCCATCACGATCCGTTTGCCTACACGCTGCGCTACTCCATTGGTCTGAGTACCCCCAATGATGAAAACTGCGGGTTGACGGTGAATGAGGAGGATTACATCTGGCGCGATGGCGACAGCATTATCTTCGATGAAACCTATATTCATTCTGCGTGGAATCGCACGGACACTCCGCGCATCATCCTGATGACTGACGTGGATCGCCCCCTGAAGAGTAAATGGGTGCAGAAGGCGTACTGGTTCTTCGGCTGGTTTTTTAATCGCTTGTTCATGATTGACAACGTGGACAGTAGTCACACTGGCATTGGTAACAAGCTGGGCAAGGGCGTTCTCGCGTATAAAGCGTTCCTTAAATCGGTGAAGAGGAAGAATAAGCGGTTCTATGTAACAGCCAAGTGGGCGGTGGTTCTGGCAGTGCTGGGCAGCATCGGTTACTCATTGCTGTGAATGCTATTCATTTTTCAAAGAACGATTAACGGTAGCAGCGCGGCGAAGATCTGCCGTGCTGTGATTGGCAGCCGCTGAATTGCCGTGACAATATTGGTGTGGGGAGATAATAAGTAAAGCTGCAGACAAAATAAGAATCGAAACAGGAATAATAACAATGATAAGGACTGTCATTGCCCGCAGGAGCGCCGTGCTCTTGCCCATCGTGTTGTTGTCGCTTTCCTTTACCGCATCGGCCGACGTGGCCGTGGCGCCGGCTGGGCCCTTTTCCGCCAGCGGTGAATTGGCCATGAAAAAAGGCCGTATACCGGTTTCCTGTGAAACCACCTTTGATGGCCGCGTGGATGCCGCCGGTGGGCTTCGTGTTACTGCGGTGACTTTCGGGGGGCTCAACCCTTTGTGTAAAAGCATCAAGGCGCTGGGCCTGCCCTGGCAAGGGCAGGTGGATAGCCCCCGCAAGCTCACGGTGCATGATATGCAGGTTAAAATCCGTGTGCCCTTGCTTGGGGGGATTTGCGGCCCGGGGCCTGTGTCGCTGGTATGGCGTAATCCCGAGGCTTCGGCCAGCTTTGAGCAGGTTAGTTTGGGGCCGGATTGCGCCATGAACGGCACCATGCTGACTACGCCACAGGTGGATATCCGCCATCCGATGCAGACCGGTGCGGTTACACAAAGTGCGAGTTTGCCCTGAAGACGTATCAGCTTTGTTATTCCGGCCTGATCGGCGTTTCCCCTGCGCCCGTCCCCCCGCTATTATGGCCAGCTTGATGGGCTGCCTGGTGGGCGGCCACGGCACACAGAACAGGCAAGGATATAACAATGCAAAATGTGGTGGCGATTCCCGCAAACCCGGCGCTGGTGAACAGCACGGAAGATTTCATTCACGCTGTTGAGAATGATCGCAAGGACAGCGCGGAGAAGTTCATCCAGATGGCAGATCATCTGACCGACCGTGTTCTTAGTCTGTTCCTGGTGGAGCCGGCGAACATGACCGAACTGTCCGGAGGCCAGAAAAAAGTCATCGATTTTGCCGTTTCTACTGCGGGCAAGGCGTCCAGCATGCTGACTCGCCAGATCTTCAAGAAAATCACCAGCAAGGAATTTGCACCGGTACTGGCGAACGTGAAAGACATGTACTGGCAGGCCGGTGACGACAACGGTAACCAGGCTCATATTTCGTTCCCGGTGGATGACGCCTTTGCCGAGAGATTCCGCAAGGCCACCGAGCTGTGTGCGGCGGGCAAAGGCACCGAGGATGTGGCGCTGGTGACCCGCGCCATGGGCGATGTGGCAGACAAGATTATCGATGAAGTCTTTGTTGCCAACACCAAGGAAGTGAAGGTGGGGTTTGTGACCCAGAAGGCCTTGAATGTGGGGGTGGATGGCAGCCGCAAGGCGGTGCATGCGGTGAACAACAAGGTGCTCAAAGATCTGAGTGATGCCGAGCTGCAAGGTTATATGGCCCACTACCAGGGGCTGCTACGCCAGCGTTAAGGGTTGGCGTCAGCATAAAAAAACGGGGCCAGCTGGCCCCGTTTTTTTATCCGGCGTCAGGCACCGGGCGTTATGCGATTCAGGCTTTATTGCCATTTGCCGGACGGTTGTTGCGTTGCGGCCGGCGCCGACGTTGCCCGTTCCCGGCAGGTTTTCCTGCACCTGCATTGCCGCCATTGCCGTTGGCCTTGCTGCCTTGATGCGCGCGTTGGCCGTTACCGGACGACTGCCCGCCCCGGTGGCCACCGGAGGAAGGTTTTTTCGGCTTCTTGGGGCGTTTGTTTTTGGGAGGTAAGGGAGCGCGGCCAGCGGGAAGCGGTTCGCCGGGCTCAAAGCCCGCCACGATTTTGCGCTCCAGCTGTTGCTGGGTCAGGCGCTCAATGTCCTTGAGCTGCTGGAACTCGTCGGCACTGACCAGGGAAATGGCCTGGCCCGTGGCGCCGGCCCGGCCGGTGCGGCCGATACGGTGCACGTAATCCTCGGGGACATTGGGCAAGTCCACGTTGACCACCTGGGGTAGCTGTTCGATATCCAGGCCGCGGGCGGCGATGTCAGTGGCGACCAGCGCGCGCACCTTGCCGCTTTTGAAGTCGGCCAGGGCGCGAGTGCGGGCGTTCTGGCTTTTATTGCCGTGGATGGCGGCGGCTTCAATGCCGCTGGCTTCCAGTTGCTTGGCCAGCTTGTTGGCGCCGTGCTTGGTGCGGCTGAATACCAGCACCTGGAACCAGCCGTGCTCCTGAATCAGATGCGTGAGCAGGGCGGGTTTGCGCCTCTTGTCCACCGGGGCGATCCATTGGGTGACCAGTTCGGTGGTGGTGTTGCGCGGGCTGATATCCACTTCCACCGGGTCGTTGACCAGCCCTTTGGCCAGGGCACGAATTTCCGGCGAGAAGGTGGCAGAGAACATCAGGTTCTGACGTTTGGGCGGCAGTTTCGAGAGGATCTTGCGGATGTCGTGGATAAAGCCCATGTCCAGCATGCGGTCGGCTTCATCCAGGATCAGCACTTCCAGGTGATCGAACTTCACTGCGTTCTGCTGATACAGGTCCAGCAGGCGTCCCGGTGTGGCCACCAGCACATCGCAACCGCCACGCAGGCGCTGCATTTGCGGGTTGATCTTCACACCACCGAATACCACGCTGGACGTCAACGGCAGGTTCTTGCCGTAGGTGGAGACGCTTTCCGCCACCTGGGCGGCCAGCTCGCGGGTTGGCGTGAGCACCAGGGCGCGGACCTGATTGTTGCGGGCAGGCGTGCCGGTGCGCAGGCGTTCCAGAAGCGGCAGGGTAAAGCCGGCGGTTTTGCCGGTACCGGTCTGGGCGGCGGCCATCACATCACGGCCGGACAATACGGCGGGAATGGCCTGGGCCTGAATAGGGGAAGGGGTGTCGTAGCCACGCTCAGCCACGGCCGCTTGCAGGGCATCACACAGCCCGAGATCTGAAAAATGCATGAAGTTGGGAGGATCAGCTGGAAAAGGGCGGCAAGCCTAACTGATCCGGGGCGTGAACACGAGTAATGCTTGGTAAAGCCGACGGCCGGTTCAGGCTGCCTGGTGGCTGATATCGTGGCTTTCTATGGATTCCCATTGGCCGGCGTCGGCGGCATGGCTGTCCTCGAAGATGCCATCAACCTGCTCGGGGAGCCAGTTCAGATCCAGGGCTTCATTCTGTTCCATTTTTCCTTCCCCTCTGTT
>NZ_LWEZ01001298.1:0-2109 GCF_001634945.1 Alcanivorax sp. HI0044 | reverse complement strand
TCCGAGAGGCAAGGCGCAGCAGATGGGCGCTCCAGGCCACGCCCTTCGGGTCTTTCAGGCTGGCCCGCACTCGTTGTTGCACTTTTTCGATGGATGGACATATCTCGATCCCAGTTAGGGGACACCTTCAAAAGCGCGCCCTCTGTGCCCCGAATGGGGTATAGATTGCGAACCAGCCTGAAAGACTGAGCATGCAAGGCGTTATACAGAGGCTCCCTAATAAGACGCTGAAACACTATTTTCCTGAAATAAGGTTATGCTCTCCCGAGCCAGCCAGGGCAATGCCCTGGCTTTTTTATGTCGCTCAATGCTTGATTCCCGATCAGAAGGATCTGATATGTATCGCTTGTATGAATTTTCTTCCTCCGGTAACTGCTACAAATTACGCCTGGCCATGGCGCAACTTGGTGTTCCCTTTGAACGCGTGGAAAAAGACATTACGCGTGGCGAAACCCGCAGCGACGACTTTCTTGCCATCAACCCTAACGGCCGTATTCCCGTACTGGTAACCCCGGATGGCAGAACCCTGCCGGAATCCAACGCTGCGCTCTGGTACCTGGCCCGTGACAGTCAGCTGATGCCCACCGATGCCTTCGAGCAGGCTCAGGTGCTGCAGTGGATGTTCTTCGAGCAGTACAACCACGAACCGAATATCGCCACGTCCCGGTATTGGCTGCATGTGCTGGGAGAGCCGGAAAAGTACGCTGAAGGGCTGAAAGAAAAGCAACAAAAGGGCCATGAGGCGCTGGCGGTGATGGAGCGGCATTTACAGGCCGTGCCTTTCTTCGTGGGTGGGCGCTACTCCATTGCGGACATTGCCCTGTACGCCTATACCCATGTGGCCGATCAGGGGGGCTTCTCACTACAGGATTATCCGGCAATCAGGGCGTGGTTGGGGCGAGTAAAAGCACAGCCGGACTATGTTGGTATGCTGGATTGAAGGCGCGTTCCAGTGGATGGGGATTGCACGGCAAGGCGGCCGGTGTGGCGCCTTGCCGGGGGGGGTCACTGGCTCAGATGGTGAAAGTGGTACTTGAGATGGTCGTCAATAAAGCTGGCGATAAAGAAATAGGAATGGTCGTAGCCGGGCTGCATTCGCAGGGTGATCGGCACGCCGGCTTCCTCGCAGGCAGCGCTCAGCGCTTCCGGGCGGAGCTGGCCGTCGCTGTAGAAGTTGTCGGCATCCCCTTGATCAATCATCAATGGCAGCGCACTTCCCTTTGCCTTTAACAGCTCGCAGCTGTCCCAGTCTTTCCAGACTTCCTGGTTGTCTCCCAGATAGCCACCCAGAGCTTTTTCGCCCCATGGGCATTGGGCCGGGTTGCTGATTGGCGCGAAAGCGGAGACCGAGGTGTAACGCCCGGGGTTTTTCAGGGCGCAGATGAGTGCGCCATGGCCGCCCATGGAGTGCCCGCTGATGGCCTGTTTGCCATTGAGTGGGAAATGCGCCTGCACCAGCGCCGGCAACTCTTCGGTCACATAGTCGTACATGCGGTAGTGCTGGCTCCAGGGTGACTGGGTGGCATTCACATAGAAGCCGGCGCCGGAGCCAAAGTCGTAGCTTTCATGTTCACCGGGCAAGTCGGTACCACGCGGGCTGGTGTCCGGGCAGACAATCGCCAGCCCCAGTTCCGCAGCGGTTTTGTGGGCACCGGCTTTCTGCATGAAATTTTCATCCGTACAGGTCAACCCGGACAACCACCATAGCAGCGGCACAGTATTTTCTTCTGCGGCCGGAGGCAGATAAATGGCAAAGATCATTTCGCAGTTGAGCACCTGGCTGCGATGTTTGTAGCGCTTCAACCAGCCACCAAAGGATTTGGTGGCAGAAACCAATTCGATATCAGACATGATTTATCCTTTCTGACGAAGCCGCTGTAGGAGTACCTCTCGAGGTGCGAACCTGCTTGAGAGAAGTCCTTGCCAGGTAAGGTTCGCACCTCGAGAGGTGCTTGTATGTTTGAATGCTCTTCCTGCAACCATGCAGGACTTGCCGGGGTGGAGGGACCAAAGGAGCATCTGACCCAAGGGTACAGACGGTAGGAGATTTGGCCCCACCCCGCACCTATTCATACGCCGATAAAGAATCCATCGGCTGAGTTGCACCTC
>NZ_LWEZ01001297.1:0-1283 GCF_001634945.1 Alcanivorax sp. HI0044 | reverse complement strand
GCCTATGCCACCATTCAGCACATGCAGCGGGAAATTAATTACTTCGGCGAGGAGAAGGACCTGCAGCAGGGCATCACCGATTTGGGCCTGGAGTACGGCCTGGTGACCAACTACACCTCCATGGTGGTGCTGCGCGATGAAGTCTTCGAGGAGTACGGGATCGAGCGTCGCAATGCTAAACGCCGGGAGATCGAAAAGCTGGCCAAGGCACAACGTCAGGCCAGCGCACCCACCAGCAACCGCGTGGACAATGCCCAACCCATGTACAACAGCAATCGTCCGTCCTATAGCGGTGGCGGCAGCAGCGGTGGCGCCTTCGGCATCGGTGCCCTGCTACCCTTCCTGATCCTGCTGATCGGCGGTGGCTTGCGTCGTCGCCGCTGATCCTGCCGACGACAGCCAACCTTCCCGGACAGGTAGCTCCTGTCCGGGATTTTTTCGTCAGGCATTTAGCCCCGAGGCTTCGGCAAAGTGCGAGCAGAACCCTGTCGTGTTACTCCTGCCGGCCTTCGATAGCCGACAACAACACCCCGGCGGCAATCCCCAGACGCTTGTCCAGTCGGCCCTCACGATCAGCACTGAAATCCACATCCAGTTTCAAGATGAACGGATTGAACCGCTGGCGATACTCCGCCACAGGACTCTCCCCCACGGTGGCGTGGTAGTGCTGGGGAAAGAAAAAAGCCAACGCTTCGATATAACGGCGCACCAGCGCTTTAAGCATGGAGTCTTCCTGAAGAGTGCCGATCTCTTGACCACCACTATCCAGAAAGATCCAGTGATCGCGCAGGAAGGATGATTTGAAACCCGACCGCCGCAACGTACCCACATGCTCATCGCTTTGCGAATCATGCACGTCATAGGCGCCCGCGAAATCGAAAATACTGCGGGTGGAAATCCGCAGCAACTCCTGGTCCTGACTTTCGTCCGCGTAAAGCCGGATGTCTTCGCGGATGCGGAAGCGCTTCATGTTGGAATAAAGCGCCAGCTCTCCATCATCCGTATAAAGGTGGAACGCATCACCGAAGAAGCGAAAGAACTTGCGGCGAATGGTGTAGCGTGGGTGTTGAAAGCGCACGGCGTGCGTCATGACTTGTTCTCCATCAGCATTCGGTGAAACCCTCTTCTGTATTCAGAGAAGGCAATCCCATTACCAGGGCAGCACGCTGCCATCGGAATGCCAAAAGGTCCCGCTGTTTTCCAGGGTCAGGGCGTCCATCCGCGCAATCAGATCGCTGGCCGCTTCTTCCGCCGTCAGATTACCACTCTGCCGGGTCATGTCA
>NZ_LWEZ01001296.1:0-4477 GCF_001634945.1 Alcanivorax sp. HI0044 | reverse complement strand
GCCAAATCTCCTACCGTCTGTACCCTTGGGTCAGATGCTCCTTTGGTCCCTCCACCCCGGCAAGTCCTGCATGGTTGCAGGAAGAGCATTCAAACATACAAGCACCGTTTAGGGTGCGAACCGAGCGAAGCGAGGACATCGTCCGGAGGACGATCAAAGCTAGAAGCTAGAAGCCACAAAAAAACCGCACCCCTTCGGGCGCGGTTTTTTTGTAGAGAACTCAACGCTCAGCTGGGCCTCTCAATCACGAATTAACGACCTTCGTGTTGCAGCGTGTTGCGTGAAGCGTGCTGCGTCTCTTCTTACACCATTTCCAGATCCAGGGCCTGCTGGCAGACCCGCGCGGTGCGGATCACGTGCAGCTGCTTCGGCGACAGATCTTCCGGCAGTTCCACGGTGCTGTGGTCCTGGTGGATCTTGATCGGGCCGATCAGGCGGCTGGGCAGTTTGGCTTCGTTGGCAATGGCGCCAACGATGTTGCCCGGCTTCACACCGTGGTCGTGGCCGACCTTGATCCGGTAGCGGCGCATGGTCTTGTCGCTGCGACCCTTGTCGTTGCGGTGGCGAGGGTTGCCTTCCCGGCGACTGCCCGCATGGGCGGATTCGCGACGGCGCGGCTCTTTCACCATTTTCGGTTCTTTCAGAATCAGCGGCTCACGCTTGAACATCATGGTGGCCAGGGCGGCCGCCATGTCGTTGTCGCTGATGTCCATGGCGTCACGCAGCTGGTTGACCAGCGCGCGGGCTTCATCAACGTTGGCTCCAGAGGTGAACCCGGCCAGCTGTTCCTGGAAGCGGGCAATGCGCTTGGCATTCAGGTCATCCACGGACGGCAGCGCCATCTTTTCGATGCTCTGACGGGTAATGCGCTCGATCTGACGCAGCACGTGTTGTTCGCGACGGGCCACAAACAGGATGGCGTCACCCTGGCGACCGGCACGGCCGGTACGGCCAATGCGGTGTACGTAGGCTTCCGGGTCGCCGGGCATGTCGTAGTTCACCACGTGGGTGATCCGCGGCACGTCCAGACCGCGAGCGACCACGTCGGTGGCGATCAGCAGGTCAAAACGCTTGTCTTTCAGGCGCTGTACGGTTTTTTCCCGCTGCTGCTGGGGAATATCGCCGTTCAGGGCTTCGGCACGCAGGCCGCGACGGTTCAGCTGCTCAGCCAGTTCCAGGGTGGCCTGCTTGGTGCGCACGAAAACCAGCACGGCATCGTGTTCTTCGGCTTCCAGAATCCGGCATACGGCGTCGAGCTTGTTCAGCCCGGCCACCGGCCAGTAGCGTTGGCGAATGGTGGTGCCGGTGGTGGCGCCGCCATTGTCGATGCGAACCAGTTTGGGTTGCTTGAGGTGCTGGTCGGCAACCTTGCGAATAACCGGCGGCATGGTGGCGGAGAACAGCGCCAGCTGGCAGTCATCGGGAGTACGTTCGAGTACCCATTTCACATCGTCGATGAAGCCCATGCGGAGCATTTCATCGGCTTCATCCAGCACCAGGGCTTTCAGGTTGTTCAGTTTCATGGAGCCGCGTTCCATGTGATCCATGACGCGACCGGGGGTGCCGACAATAACCTGGGCGCCGCCGCGCAGGCCTTTCAGCTGGGTGCGGTATTCACCGCCGCCGTAAATGGGCAGAACCTGCAGACCTTTAATGTCTTTGGCAAATTCTTCACACGCAGTGGCGACCTGGATAGCCAGCTCGCGGGTAGGGGCCAGGATCAGCATCTGCGGTTCACGCAGGGTCGGATCCAGACGGGCCAAAAGGGGCAATGAAAACGCAGCCGTTTTACCTGTGCCGGTTTGTGCCTGGCCCAGAAGATCGTGTCCATCCAGCAACAGCGGGATGGCTTGCGCCTGAATCGGCGAAGGCTGCTCGAAGCCCTGACGGGCGATCGCAGTGAGCAGAACCTCGGGCAGGCCTAAAGAGGCGAACCCGGAACGGGAATCTGACATGTAGTACCTATGGATTAGGGGGAGGGGCCGAGTGAGGGTCGGCGAGGGCGCGAAGTATACGCAGGTAACGGGAGAATTGCACGTTTTTTCGCCAATTACCCGGGAGGAACGAAAGCGGGCAGGGCGGGTGGTTTACGGGGCGTCAGCGCGGGAATTCGTGCGAGGTGAAGGGGGTAATGGTACGGAATGACAGGGCTGGCGGGGAAGATGTCGCCCGGCCCTGCCGGGCCGGGCGACGTCTGAGCGGGCTTACATGGGCAGGACTTCAACGGTGCCCAGATACTGCAGGTAGCGTTCAGCGGCTTTGGGGTTGCTGACGTTCTTGTCGCCGGTGCCGGCTTCCAGGAAATAGCGGCCGGCGGCGGGCCACTGAATGTTGACGATGCCCTTGTCATCGCTGGTGACGGACCAGTCTTCCTGGCTGTCACGGTAGCGGGTGCCGCCGGGAACCAGTTCCACCTTGATGCCGGCAGCCGGTTCGCCGTCCAGCAGCAGTTTCCACTGGGCGGTTTCGCCAGCGTAGAGGTCATTGGGGTGAGTCAGCAGTTCCAGCTCCAGGCCTTTGCCGGTGGGTTTCAGGCCGGTTTTATTGGGCGCGCCCAGGGTGGCATAGGTTTCCAGGCGGTTGAGCACTTCCAGCAATTTGACGTCAGTGGCGCCTTTGGGCAGCTCTGCCAGCAGCTTGTCAGCGTCTCTACCCCGGTTGCGCTGGCGTTCGCCATCCACTTTATAGGATACAAAATAGCCGGGCTGGGCCACGCTGATCCGGTAGCTGCCTTCCTGTTCCAGCTGCACGTCAAACACGCTGCGGGTGTGCATTTTGGTGGCGTTGTCCACGGTGGCGGGCTTGCCGTCCGGGCCGGTGACTTGCAGACCGTCGACGGGGTAGGCCCGCTCGAAACCGAAGATTTCATTGGAAATGCTGGCGTCCACGGTAATCCACTGAGGCTCGGACACCGTGGTGTGGCTGGGCAGTAGCCACAGCTTGTGGGCCTGGGCGGGCAGGGCGGTGGTCAGCACCAGGGCGGCCAGCGCGGCTTGATGGAAACGGACTCGGATCATGGTGGTGCTCCTTGAGTAGTCGGTGTTATTGAGAGACGGTCAGGGTCACGGTGCCCAGTTCGTCGGTGCCTTTAACCTGTTGCTGCTGCGGTGTTTCTTCGGCTGGCCACCGGAAGGGCAGTTTCACCACTTCGCGGCCCCCCACTTCCCGGGCGGCTTCCACTACCAGGGTGTACTCACCCGCAGGCAGCGATTGCAGGGCGTCCAGTTTGCTGAAATCCACGGTGTGCGTGCCCGGTGAGCGGGTGGCGCCGGTGAGGCCGTCATAGGGGGCGGACTGGCTGCGACCGGTGCGTCGCCACCACTGGCGGATATCCTTGAGCCATTTTTCCTGGTCGTCGTACCACAGCCCCAGCGGTTCCAGGGTGCTGCGATCGGCGTTTTCCACCCAGAAGGCCACATAGGGGGCGTGGTATTCGGCCACGCGCTTGCGGGGGACTTCCACGTCCACCGAAAAGGTATCCGCGAGGGCCTGGCTGGTTAGCAGGGGGAGCAGAGTGAGGTAACGCAAACGCATGGGAAGGTCCTTTCTTGTCTTACATGGCGGTGTTTAGTGCATGAAAAACACGATCAACAGCCAGGGCAGCACCAGCCCGGCCACGGTGACCGGCCAAGTGGCCGGGCGCCGTTTGGCGTGAAGCATCATCAGGCCCAGGCCGGTGAACGCGAAAAGCAGGCTGGCCACGGCAAAAATATCGATAAACCAGATCCACACGGTGCCGGTGTGGCGGCCTTTGTGCAGGTCATTGAAAAAGGCGATCCAGCCCCGGTCCGTGGTTTCTGCGATTACCGTACCGTTAGTCATATCAATGGCGAGCCAGGCATCCCCGCCGGGGCGTGGCATAGGCAGGTAGATTTCGTCGGCGGCCCATTCCGGTTCCCCGCGGGTGTGCAGCAAATCCATTTTCTGCGCCAGCCATTGCTGGACGGCGGTGGGCAGCTGGCCGCTCTTTTGCTCCGCAAGCTCGGATAACAGCTCGGCGGGTAGCTCACCCTGATGTTCGCGGATGACCGGATCGGCGCTGATCTGGCTGGCGTGGTTGAGGGTAATGCCGGTCAGGCTGAACAACACCAGGCTGATCAGGCAGATCGCAGAGGTCACCCAGTGCCACTGGTGGAGTTGTTTCAGCCAGAAGGCTTTGCGTTTTTTATTCACGGTGGAGCTCAGGTCATTCACAACAGAGGGAGAGATGTTAATGAGAATGGTTATGTTTAAATACTGCTATCTTCGTAAAGAATGTAATGACTGGCGGGTTGCCTGAATTCTGTTCAAAAAAAGCTGGCCTAGATAAATGATAATTCTTATCATTCGTGAATGAATGCCATTGCTCAAATTCCCGCACGCTTGCTGGTTATCGAAGATGATTCGGTACTCAGCGGCCATCTGCACGACTACTTTTCAGAGCGTCACTACCTGGTATCGCAGTGTTCGGATGGGCCTGCGGGCCTGGAGGCTGCGG
>NZ_LWEZ01001295.1:0-14581 GCF_001634945.1 Alcanivorax sp. HI0044 | reverse complement strand
AAGCGCCAGCTTCAGTTGTTCTTCTTTGCCCAGGACAACTCGGCCTACCTGGGCCAGGGCTTTATCCAGTGCCTGCATGCGTCCCCTTTATGCATTGGTTGCAAATTCGGGCAGCGAGGCGGGGTCAAGCGCTGGCCAGCGCCTTCAGGCCGCGGTTCAGGTCTGCTTTCAGGTCCTCTACTCCCTCCAGGCCAATGGCCAGACGAATCAGATTTTCCGTCACCCCTGCTCGCTGCTTTTCTTCTTCGTTGACTCGCCCATGGGTCGTGGTCGCCGGGTGAGTCACGGTTGTTTTAACATCACCCAGGTTGGCGGTAATGGAAATCAGGCGAGTGGCATCAATAAAGCGCCAGGCTGCCTGACGATCACGATTACCGGCAGCATCTTCCACTTCAATGGACATGACTGCGCCATAGGCAGACTGCTGCTTGCCCGCCAGTTCATGCTGCGGGTGACTTTTCAGCCCGGCATAATGCACCCGGGCAATCCCCGGTTGTGCTTCCAGCCATTCAGCCAACACCATGGCCCGCTCGCTTTGCGCCTTCATGCGCAGACTCAAGGTTTCCAGGCCCTTGATAAAGACCCAGGCATTGAACGGGCTCATACAAGAACCAGCAGAACGAACGAACCCGAGAATATCATTCATGGGCTCTTTCGGGCCGACCACGGCACCACCGAGGCAACGCCCCTGCCCGTCCAGATATTTGGTCGCGCTGTGGATAATCAGGTCAGCACCCAGCTCGATAGGTTTTTGCAGGGCCGGCGTGCAGAAACAGTTATCCACCACCAGCAACGCCCCGTTGTCATGGGCGAGCTTGGCCAGGGCGGCAATGTCACCGACTTCCGCCAGTGGATTCGACGGCGTTTCCAGAAACAACATTTTCGTTTCCGGACGAATCGCCTCTTCCCACTGGGAAAGATCGCTCATGTCCACCAGCGTGGTATCGATACCAAATTTCTTCAGGTAACGGTCGTAGATCACGTTGGTGGTGCCGAAAACGCTGCGCGAGCTGACGATGTGGTCGCCTGGTGCCAGCAGAGCGAAAAACGTGCCGCTAATCGCCGCCATGCCGGAGGCGAAAGCCACACAGGCCTCACCGCCTTCCAGTGCCGCCAGGCGTTGCTCGAATGCGCGCACCGTAGGATTGGTAAAGCGGGAATAAATATTGCCTGGCTCTTCACCGCTAAACCGGGCCGCCGCTTGCGCCGCGTTTTCGTACACGAAGCTGGAGGTCATGAAAATCGGATCCGAATGCGCCATTTCATCCGTGCGCAATTGCGCCGTACGGATAGCCAGGGTTTCCACACTCAGGGTTGTCGGATCCAGATCATCACTCATGGTTTATTCTCGCTTTCATGCCGCACACGACACGCAACAACGCGTCAGAGATTTGCGCCCAAAGGAAGTATCATTACACGCGAAAAAAGCCGAGTCGATTCGCAGCGACGGATTCATTCATCTGGCAGCACGCCTCAATTGCCTTGTTGCGTGTCGCGTGCTGCGTGCCCGGCATTAATTAGCATTATGCAGGTCGATAATTTCGTTATCCGCCAAGGCCTGGGTCTTCTCGCTGTTGCCTTTGGCCGCGTCGTTGCGCCGCGCTTCCAGGTTGGCCAGATAGTCCGGGGTGATATTGCCGGCCAGATACTCGCCATTGAACACCGAGCAATCGAAGGACGCCACATTCGGATTGCCCTCCTGACAGGTTTCCACCAGATCATCCAGATCCTGATAGATCAACCGGTCAGCGCCAATCAGCTCACCGATTTCATCAGTGGTACGGCCGTGGGCGATCAGTTCCTGGGCCACCGGCATATCAATGCCGTAAACGTTCGGGTATTTCACTGCAGGTGCCGCGGAGGCGAAATACACCTTGCGGGCGCCGGCTTCCCGAGCCATCTGGATAATTTCGTTGCAGGTGGTACCGCGCACGATGGAATCATCCACCAGCAATACGTTCTTGCCCTGGAATTCCAGTTCGATGGCGTTGAGTTTCTGGCGCACCGATTTCTTGCGCTGTTGCTGGCCCGGCATAATGAAGGTACGACCGATATACCGGTTCTTGATAAAGCCTTCACGGTATTTCACGCCCAGATGATTGGCCATCTGCAAGGCGGACGTGCGGCTGGTGTCGGGAATGGGAATGACCACATCGATATCGTGGTCCGGCCATTCACGCTCCACTTTCTCGGCCAGTTTTTCGCCCATGCGCAGGCGCGCCTTGTACACGGAGATGCCATCGATAATGGAATCCGGTCGCGCCAGATAAACCTGCTCAAAAATACACGGATGCAGGCTCGGGGATTGTGCACACTGGCGGGTGTGCATCTCCCCATCAGCGGTGATGTAAATCGCTTCGCCGGGGGCCAGATCACGCTCCACGTGGAAACCCAGGGAAGACAAAGCCACAGACTCGGAAGCCACCATGTATTCCGGGCCGTTGGGGGTGTCCTTGCGGCCAAAGCACACCGGGCGAATACCATGGGGGTCGCGGAAAGCCAAAATGCCGTAACCGGTAATCATGGCCACCACCGCGTAGGCCCCTTCCACTCGTTGATGGACTGCGGCCACCGCATCAAAGATATCTTCCGGCTCCGGCTGCAACTTGCCGCGGCTTTGTAACTCGTGGGCAAACACGTTCAGCAGGACTTCGGAATCGGAGGTGGTGTTGATGTGGCGCAGGTCGGCACGAAAGATATGCTCGGCCAGAGCTTCCGCATTCGTCAGGTTGCCGTTGTGGGCCAGCGTAATGCCGTAGGGGGAGTTCACATAGAACGGCTGGGCTTCCGCCGAACTGGAGCTGCCTGCCGTGGGATAGCGCACATGGCCAATCCCCATGTTACCGACCAGCCGGCGCATATGGCGGGTGCGGAATACATCGCGCACCATGCCGTTATCCTTGCGCAGGTAGAGACGATCACCGTCGCAGGTCACGATACCAGCCGCATCCTGGCCACGATGCTGGAGAACGGTCAGGGCATCGTAGATCCCCTGGTTCACATGGCTATGACCGACAATACCCACAATGCCGCACATGGTACTTACCTCTAGCTGCCGCTTACATTCATGATAAAGGCGAGAAGGCTCTCGCCCACGTCCCGGGTCCATGCTTCCATCATCACCAGATGGGGAACCAGGGTGGAATCGTGCCACCAGGGGTCAGCGGCAAATAGATGCCGACCCAGGGCAACCAGTACGACCATCAGCAAGACCCCTCGCAGGGCGCCGAACACCATACCCATCAATCGATCTGTACTGCTCAGGCCAGTGACGCGGATCAGTTCACCGAGCAAATGGCTAATGAGGGCGCCCACCGCCAACGTCAGGACAAACAAGCTGCCGAAAGCGACAACGGCCCGCAGGCTGGGGGTAGTGATCTGGTCCTGGAGAAGAAGGTCCAGGGCCGGGCTGAACAGGCGCGCGATAATAAAGGCCGCTACCCAAGTGAGCAACGAAAAGGCTTCGCGGGTAAATCCCCGGCGCACACTCAGAAGTGCGGAGACTGCGATAACAAACAGAATGATGCCGTCTGCCAGATTCATGTAAAGCGTGCTCTCGCCGGCGGGTTAAGGCTGAAAAAGGGCAATGCCGGACCAGGAGAAGGCGGACATGGCACCCTGCAAATACAGACGGCGCAGTTTATCAGAGGCGAACCCGCTTGCCCATGCATGCCAGGTTTTGCTGCTGCATTGGACACCATCGCAATCAGGACACAACCGCAAGCACCGCCGGCAGTCAGGGCACGTAAATCCGCACCAGCCCCTTGAGCTTGAAACGCTCGTCATCGGCCAGCTTCTGCCGGGTGGACTCGGCATCGTCCTTGCGAATTTCCGGCCCGACCATGACCCGATGCACCACTTTCCCTTCATGACTGTCGGTCTGTATATATGCCCGATAACCCGCGTCTTTGAGTTTATCGACCATGCCGCTGGCATTATCCGCATCGGAATAACTGCCGGTCTGCACCACGAAGCCGGCCAGCACTGGGCCATCGGCGGGGTCGATCTGGGGCGGTGTCACAGGTTCTTCCGGTGGCGGTACCGGCGCATTTTCCTTCACCGGCGTCACTGGCTCCGGCTCTTTCGGAACGGTTTTCGCGTCCTCATCGTTCAGCTGCTGCTCGGCAGCATCCCGGATTGCCTGGCGGTCAGTGACAATGCGCTCGTCCGCCGTGTCCAGGCGCTCCTGCGGCACTACAGGTTCAACCAGCACGGTTTTGTGTTCCGGCGGCTCGGGGATACGCATATCTAACGCATTGCGCACCTGCTCAGGAGTACGGAACAGGAATGGTGCCAGCGCCCCAGCCAGAATCAGTAACAGTACAATGCCCACAATGCGCTGACGCGCTCGATTATCCACCGGTTTCTCCATTCAGCATTCACTAGCACCGCCGTTACTGCGCCTGCTCGCGAGCTTCTGCCACGGTATAAAAGGAACCAAAGACGACCACCTGGTCCTCACCACCAGCCGCACCCAGCGCGGCGCGAGTAGCCGCCGCCACACTGGCATATTCCTGGTACTGCGCCGTGTCAGGCAGTCCCTCTCGCAATCTTGCCGTCGGTGCCGCACGGGGAATCTGCGGTGCCGCCAGGTACCACTGGACAGCCATGCCGTTAAATAGCCCAATCACCGCATCAACAGGTTTATCGACCATCATACCGAACACCAGATGCCGGGTCCCGGTACAGGGCGGCAGCTGCTGCAGAAAGCGTTGCACCGCCGGCAGATTGTGGCCCACATCAAACCAACAGGACACCCCACCGATGTGCTGCTGTTCGCAACGGCCAAACAGACCCAGTTCAGCCACCGCCACCACATCCGCATCGCCGCACTCAATGCCTACCAGAGCCAGGGCCTGGCAGGCCGTGGCCAGATTGTCAGCACCCAGGCGCACCTGCGTGGGCAAACGCAACTGTCGGTCGCCTGACAGAACCAACGCATCGTCCTCGACATGAAAGTCCCGGCCGGCAAACACCGCTCTTGCATCAAGCCCTGCGGCCAGCGAAACAAGGTTGTCCGGCCAGTCCATTTCGCCAAATACCAGCGGCTTGCCGGCCCGGCCAATGCCGCATTTCTCGGCAGCGATGGCCTCGCGGGTATCGCCAAGCCAGTCCTGGTGATCAAGACCTACGGACGTCACCACAGACACGTCGGGTTCGACAATATTGACCGCATCCAGTCGGCCACCCAGGCCCACTTCCAGCAGGATCAGGTCAGCAGCACTGGCCTTGAACAACCAGAGCGCCGCCAGCGTGGTAAATTCAAAATAGGTGAGCGGCACCCCTCCCCTGGCCTGTTCCACCTGGGCAAACGCCGCACATAACTGCGCATCGCTGGCCAGACCTTCAGGCAGGCGAACCCGTTCGTTGAACACATGAAGATGCGGAGAGGTATACAGGCAGACCTTGCGGCCCTGGCGTTCAGCTAACGCCCTCATTAAACGCAGTGTGGAGCCTTTGCCATTGGTGCCGGCAACGGTAATCACGGGGACGGGAAAATGCGCCACCGCCAAGCGGGCAGCAACGCCGTGGAGCCGATCCAGGCCCAGTTCGATCTCGGCCGGGTGCATGGCCTCGATACGGCATAGCCACCCGGCCAGGGAATCAGGCAGAGAGGTGTCAGTCATTCAGCGCCAGCGGCGACCAGCCCATCATGTTGGCCAGCAAACGTTGAAGGGTGTCACGCATATCATGCCGGGACACGATCATGTCGATGGCGCCATGATCGAGCAAAAACTCACTTCGCTGGAAGCCTTCAGGCAATTTCTGGCGCACGGTTTGCTCGATAACCCGGGGGCCGGCAAACCCGATCAACGCGTTGGGCTCTGCCACATTCACATCGCCCAGCATGGCCAGTGACGCGGAAACGCCACCATAGACCGGATCGGTCAACACAGAAATAAAAGGCAGGCCCGCCTGACGCATCTTCTCCAGGGCGGCACTGGTTTTTGCCATCTGCATGAGTGAGAACAGGGCTTCCTGCATACGTGCCCCGCCACTGGCAGCAAAGCACACCAACGGCATTTTTTGTTCCAGGCACACGTTCACCGCGCGGACAAAACGCTCGCCCACCACGGAGCCCATGGAGCCACCCATGAAGTTGAATTCAAAGGCGCAAGCCACAAGCGGCTCACCATGCAACGTTCCTTTCAAGACGACCAGGGCATCTTTTTCTTCTGTGGCTTTTTGGGCTGCTACCAAACGATCTTTGTACTTCTTGGAGTCCTTGAACTTGAGACGATCCACTGGCGCCAGCTCACCACCAATCTCCGTTTGTGCACCTTCATCCAGAAACAGCTTGAGGCGACGGCGCGCATCAATGCGCAAGTGGTGATCGCACTTGGGACACACATCCATGTTGCGGTCCAGTTCTGGCCGATAGACCACCCCTTCACAACGCGGGCACTTTCGCCACAACCCTTCAGGAATATTGTTGCGCCGGCTTTCCTGGGGGCGACGTACGGCGGGGAGGATTTTCTCCAGCCAGTTGCTATTGCTCATGCAAAGGTCCCGTTATTGATCCATGGCGTTACGCATAGCGCTGAGAATACCCCCAACCGCGTCATTAATCGCGTTCGGGGTGTCCTTGTTTTCAGCAATCTGGTTTACCAGGGCACTACCGACGACCACACCATCGGCTACCCGGCTCACCGCCTGCGCAGATTCAGCGTCTTTGATACCAAAGCCGACACCAATGGGCAATTGAGCAAGGTTGCGAATTGTTTCAACCCGGCTCGCCACTTCATCCACATTCAGGGTGGCGGAGCCGGTGACACCTTTCAGGGAAACGTAATACAGGTAGCCAGAACCGGCCTGGCCAATCAGCTTGATACGAGCATCCGAGGTGGTAGGCGCGACCAGGAAGATCATGTCCAAGCCCTGGGCATCCATCAGCGGTTTCACTTCCAGCGCTTCCTCTGGCGGCAGATCAACCAGCAGCACCCCATCCACACCCGCCTGCGCTGCGGCTTTGGCAAAGGCCTCGTAACCCATGACTTCCACCGGATTCAGGTAGCCCATCAGCACCACCGGCGTATCCGCGTTGGTTTCGCGGAATGTCTTCACCATATCCAGGATATCGCGGGTGGACGTGTTGTGCGCCAGCGCGCGCTCACAGGCGAGCTGGATCACTGGCCCGTCCGCCATGGGATCGGAAAACGGCACGCCCAGCTCAATGATATCGGCGCCAGCGTCTACCATGGCGTGCATCAGCGGCACCGTCACTTCTTTTACCGGATCACCAGCGGTCACAAAAGGAATCAGGGCCTTGCGCTTCTGGTCGGCGAGGCGCTGGAAGCAACTTTCAATACGACGCATTTCTGCTCCTTAAAACAGGTAGTGGAAAGCCCTCCTCCGGGCTTTCCGGGCCGGTGTCGTGCTTGACCACACGACACCGGCCGCTATAAGCCAACCGCCTGACATCGAATCAGAATTCGATCCCGTCAATGGCGGCCACGGTCAGAATATCCTTGTCGCCCCGGCCAGACAGGTTCACCACAATGTTCTGGTCCGGTGACATGGTGGGCGCCAATTTACGGGCATACGCCAGTGCGTGGGCCGATTCCAGTGCCGGCATAATGCCTTCCACCTGGGTTAGCTCACGGAATGCCGACAGGGCTTCCTGGTCGTCTGCGGCCACATAATTCACCCGACCAATGTCCTTGAGCCAGGAATGCTCGGGGCCCACACCGGGATAATCCAGACCAGCCGAAACGGAATGCGTTTCGATAATCTGGCCGTTGTCGTCTTCCATCAGATAAGTGCGATTGCCATGCAGAACACCGGGGCGGCCCGCACTCAGCGGCGCAGCATGACGGCCAGTTTCGATCCCGTCTCCAGCCGCTTCCACCCCATACATGGCCACGCCTTCATCGTTGAGGAACGGATGGAACAGACCGATAGCGTTGGAGCCACCGCCCACGCAGGCCACCAGTGCATCAGGAAGCTGACCGGCTTGCTTCAGGCTTTGCTCCCGGGCTTCACGCCCGATAATGCACTGGAAATCACGCACCAACTGAGGGTAAGGATGCGGGCCGGCTACCGTACCGATGATGTAGAAGGTGTCATCCACGTTGGTGACCCAGTCACGCATGGCTTCGTTCATGGCGTCTTTCAGGGTCCGCGAACCGGAGGTCACCGGAATCACTTCTGCACCCAGCAACTTCATGCGATAAACATTGAGCTTCTGGCGCTCCACGTCTTCGGCACCCATGTACACCTGACACGTCAGACCCAGGCGAGCCGCGACCGTGGCGGTGGCCACCCCGTGCTGCCCGGCCCCGGTTTCTGCAATGACCCGGGGTTTGCCCATGTGCTTGGCCAACAGCGCCTGACCAATGGTGTTATTCACCTTGTGTGCACCGGTGTGGTTGAGATCCTCACGCTTGAGCCAGATCTTTGCGCCACCGAGCTGCTTCGACCATCGCTCTGCCAGGTACAGCGGAGACGGGCGCCCCACATAGTGGGCCAGGTCGTAGTCGAAATCCGCGCGGAACTGCGGATCGTCCTTGAGACGCGCATACATGGCGGTCAGTTCGTCCAAAGCCCCCATCAGGGTTTCGGAAACAAAGCTGCCACCAAATTGGCCAAAGTGGCCACGTGCATCAGGAAAAGCAGAAAAATCAGGGCGTTCAGACACCAGCTACTCCTCGTGTTTTGACACTATTGATAAAGGCGCGAATGGCGGCGGCATCCTTGATGCCGCCGCTGCGGCGACCCTGAACATTCTTCTGTTCAACGCCACCACTCACATCCACCGCCCATGGCCGAACCTGTGTCACAGCTGCAGCCACATTTTCCGGGTGCAGGCCACCGGCCAGCACCACGGGCAAGGGCAGGTCTTTCGGAACCCTGCCCCAGTTGAAAACTTCGCCGGTGCCGCCTGGCAGCCCCGGCACATAGCTATCTACCAGTAACCCCGACGCGTTGCGGTACGCCTGCGCGTACTCATGCAAATCCACGTCGTCCTTCATCCGCACCGCCTTGATCCAGGGGCGCCCGAAACTATCACAGTGCTGCGGGTCTTCATTGCCATGGAACTGCAGTACATCCACCGGCACGGTGGCCAGCACCCGGTTGATCTGGTCACGGGGGGCATCCACAAAAAGCGCCACCGTGGTAACAAACGGGGGCAGGCTAGCGCAGATCTGCGCCGCGCGAGCCGCAGTCACTGCACGGGGGCTGGGCCCATAGAAAACCAGACCAATTGCATCGGCACCGGCCTTCGCCGCCGCCAGGGCATCTTCAATTCGGGTAATACCGCAGATTTTGACCCGGGGTACGGTCATGGGTGCTCCAGTGTAACAAAAACCAGGGATTTTAGCGTGGTGCTTGAGGCATGCCGCGTGCTGCTCTTAATCATTATGCCTGAAGGTCATCCGGTAGCCACAGAGGCCCAAGCGAATCTTTCGGCAATGCAAAGCTGTCCGGGTACTCGATTTCCACCAGGTACAAGCCGAATGGCGGTGCCGTGGCTGCTCCTTTGCGGCGGTCACGTCCCTCAAGAACCTCCCTGGCCCAGCTTGGCGGCTTCTGGCCCGCTCCCACGCTCATTAGCACCCCGGCTATATTACGCACCATGTGCATCAAGAACGCGTTAGCATGGGCTTCCAGCACAAGCACTTTGCCGTGCTCGTAGAGCGTCAGGCTGTGCATCGTTTTCAATGGCGATTTTGCCTGACAATGCACGCTGCGGTAGGCGGTAAAGTCGTGCTCACCCACCAGGTGCGCAGCCGCCTCGCGCATGGCGGCCACATTCATCGGGCGGTAATTCCAGGTTACCTGATTGCGATACAGCGCCGGCGGGCGGGCATGGTTATAGATGACATAACGGTAGCGGCGGCTCACCGCGGAAAAACGCGCATGAAACCCGTCGTCCACCGGCACCGCCCACCGTACGGTCACGTCCCGCGGCAGATTGGTATTGGCGCCCATGATCCAGCTTTTCATCTCACGGGGAGCATCGGAATCGAAATGCACCACCTGCCCGGTACCGTGCACACCCGCGTCCGTTCGCCCCGCGCACACTACGGCTACCGGGTGGTTCGCGACTTTGCTCAATGCCGCTTCCAGGCACTCCTGGACCGTACGCACCCCGGGCTGCTGTGTCTGCCAGCCACGAAAGCCCGTGCCATCGTACTCAATACCCAACGCAATACGTGCCATGTTCCACCATGTCGTTACAGAAGCCTTCTTCGCAGCTCACCGCAAACAGCGGCTTCCCCACAGTGCCCGTCAGAAATATTGGCACAGGCTTCAGCGATCGATGGGAACGGAGAAGCCATAAAAAAAGGGGGCGATACCATAAGGCATCGCCCCCTTTTTGCCTAGGGAGAGAGGGGGATTAGCCCACTTGGCTGAGCAACTCCCGGGCTTCGGACTGCTGCTGGTCGTTACCTTCAGAGATCACTTCGTTGAGGATATCCTTGGCGCCTTCGTTATCACCCATGTCGATATAGGCTTTGGCGAGATCCAGCTTGGTCGCGTTCTCGTCAGTTTCACCCAGGAAGTCGAAGTCATCCTCATCAGCCAACACGTCAGCGCTGGACGGCGCCGGGGTGTCATCCGCCGGAGCATCAGGCACAGCAGCCGGCTCGATGGACATGGCTTCTTCCGTTGGCTCCTCCACATCGGCGACCTCAGTGTCAGTCACTTCAGGGGCATCGAAAGACAAGGTCTGATCGTCATCCAGATTCAGGTCGTCATCGCCGAGCAGGTCTTCCAGGGAGCCATCATCCGCAGCAGCCACCTGGTCCGCATCGATCTGTGCGTCAGCCATGGGTGCCGCATCTTCTTGCGGTGCATCCAGGTCCAGCGAGGTGATATCGTCAAGAGAGTCATCCCCCTCTGCGGAACCACCCAGTGACTTCTCAGCTTCGTCCAGCTCCAGATCAATATCCAGATCTGCCAGGGTGTCATCTTCAGTCGACTGTGGAGCCGCGCCGGTTTCGTCAGACAAGTCCAGATCATCCAGAGACAAATCCAGCTCTTCGTCAGCGGCCGGTTCGGCAGACAGATCATCGAACTCCGCATTCATTTCATCCAGACTCAGATCACCGAATTCAGTGTCATCTTCCAGAGTCGCGCTACCAACGTCATCCAGCTCCAACAGGGAGTCAGCAGACAGAGACTGCTTGTCCGCGTCAGACATTTCCGGCACTTCTTTTGCCGCATCATCGTCGCTGTCGAAATCCAGGCTGAAATCATCGTCCTGGGCACTGGCAGAAGAAGGCGATGCCTCGCTGTCCGCATCCAGCATGACGGTGGCGTCATCGTTGTCGGCTTCTGCAGAATCCAGCTCAAAGTCGAAATCCGCCAACTCATCAGTGCTTTCCGGCTCCAGAGACGGCGCTTCCGCTTCAATGGTCGGCGCACTGGCCGGCTCGTTATCCAGATCGGAGGACAGGCCCATTTCCAGATCGTCCAGGGAGAGCTCTTCATCATCCTCGCCCGACGGAGCCGGCGCACCACCCAAACGAGCAATGGCTGCGTCCACCTCAGTACCAGTGCCGGCATAGGCGGTTGCTTGTTGCTGGAATGCTGCGTCGTCGCCCATTTCTTTCAGCAGTTCCAGCAGACGCACTTTCAGGTCTGCCCGTTCCGGTGATTTATTGATTTCGTTGCGCAGGAAGTCAACGGCTTGTGGGTAGCGACCGTAGGCCACATACACTTCCACATCTTCCAGCGGATCCTGGCTACCGCCCTGCCCTTGTACCGGCGGTGCGTCGGCAGCGTCATCTTCATCAACAGTGGTAACGGCGGGCGCGCTTTCGTCGTCCAGATTCAGGCCGAACTCATCGTCCTGCTGATCATCGACATCATCAAACAGCGGCTCATCCAGATCTTCATTGTCATTTTTCTTCTTGCCCCGCAGGAGCAGGACAATCAGAAGCACTATGACCAGCACACCCAGCAGGATGTACAGCAGGTTTTCCATGATCAGGTCGACAATGCCGCCACTCTGGGCAACCGGCGGCTGTGCAGGCGCCACTGGCTCAGGCTTGGAGACTGGCTCTACCGGTTTAACCGCGCTGTCCGCCGCAACGTCTTTGTCATCGGCAGTGTCAGCAACGCTCTGTGACTCTTCTGCATCACCGGCATCGGTTACACCACCCTGTTCCGCTGCTTCCTCATCGGAACCTTCCAGAACAGCAACGTCATCACCAGCGGCTTGTTCAGCCTCTTCCTGAGTAGCGTCAGCAGCGGCAACAGAGTCACCCGCTTCACCAACATCCGCAGTGGCGTCGTCTTCAGCCGGAACTTCCGGCGCTGCCGGCTCTTCCAGCAGCGGGTCATTTTCCGGCGATGCAACACCCTGCTCTTCGCGCAGCTGGCGCAACTCTTCCTGCAACTGGCTAATCTGGTCGTTACGCAACTTCAGCAGCTGTTCGCTGGTGGAACTTTGCTCTTCCAGATCACGCAGGCGGGATTTCAGCTCAGAATTTTCACGATCCAGGCGATCCAGACTCTCATCGCGAATCGCCAGCTCGTTCTCCAGCACCGCAGTATTGGCGCTGCCCTGTTCGTCAGAACCCGTACTGTCGCCATCATCAACGCCGGCAGTGGATTCCGGAGCAACCAGCTTCACTTCACCGCGGGTTGGCGTCTCAGCCTCATCATCGCTGTCTGTGACTTGGCGAGAACCATCAATCTGGGCACGCTGCGGGGTTTGGATGCCTCGTTTTTCCAGCATGTCACGCCATTGGCGGTTCTGATCAGCGACTTCCGCAATAGCGGAACGGGTGGAGATGGTGCGCACTTCCTGCTCGTTAGGGATACGCAGAACGGTGCCTTCACGCACCAGGTTCACGTTGTTATTGATGAACGCATCCGGGTTCATCTCCTGAATCGCCACCAGCATCTGTTGCACCGACACACTGTTCGAGGGGCGATTATTCAGGGCGATTTGCCACATGGTGTCACTGGAACGCACGGTATAACTGTTGCGCGGGCTGTTATCGGCTACTGCCGGTGCAGACTGAACCTGCTGAGGCTCCGGTTCGATGGCGGGCTCAGGCGCTCTGTCAGGCTGGGATGTTGTCGCGGCTGCGGGCGCCGGCGCAGGAGTAGGCTCGCTGCGAGTCACTGGCTGCGGCACGCGACTGATGGTCGGCGCAGCGGTTACGGTGCTATCGGCAAAGCTGGGCGGGTCCAGCAATACCGTATATTCACGCATCAGGCGGCCGGTGGGCCACAGGAATTCAACCAGGAAGTTCAGGTAAGGTTCACGCACCGGCTGGTCCGTAGAAATATGCAGCTGGGCCTTGTCACCCTCCTGAAGCTCTACAGAAAATTCCAGACGATTGAGGAAATAGCTGCGATCAACGCCAGCAGCATCGAATTCTGACTGGGGCGCCAGATTCACCAGAATCTCCTCTGCTGACAGGTCGCCGACCTCGTGCAGAGAAACATCCATATCCAGGGGCTGGTTCAAATAGGAATTAAGCTGGTATTCCCCTACCCCCAATGCTGCCGCTACGCCAGGCGCCATCATCGCCACAGCTGTTAAGCCAAACCCAAGTTTTCGAAGCATGGTCGAACCCTTTATTTATTATGTTTCCCGCGCTCAGCCCGATCCCGCGGGCCCTACGGATGTACCCGAGGCGGCAAGCTGTCCTATATGACGCCGTTCACACATTCTGCCTCAGGGCAGAGACAAAACCTAGAAACCGCGTCACATAATGTCAGTAAGTATCCATTACAGATAGTCTTTTAGCAACTTCTCGACTATTTTCACCGCGTTCAACGCAGCCCCCCAACGGACATTATCGGCAACGCTAAAATAGCTCAACGCCCCGCCCGCTTCCATCTCTTCACGGACCCGGGAAAGTCGCATTACAGGCTCACCTTCCACCATGGCCACTGGCGACATGGCTTGCGGATCATCACTGTCCTGCACCGATATATCGTCATTGCCCTCCCACAAGGCATGGCATTGCGCTGCCGACAGCCCTTGCATGCTACGTACGGTGACACTCTGCCCATAACCATAAAAAACCGGCACCCGCACCGTGGTGACCTGGATGGACAGGGGCTGATCCGCCAGAATCCGGCGGGTTTCCAGCATCAATTTCAGCTCTTCGCTGGTGAAGCCGTTTTCCTGAATCTGACCACTCACCGGCAGTACATTGAAGGCAATTTGCGCCTGCGCCGCTTCACTGGGAGACAGGCCATTGAGCAAACGCACGCTTTGCTGGGCCAGCTGGTCCACCCCGGACTTGCCGGTGGCGGATGCCGCCTGGAACTGGGTCACCACCACGTCCTGCAAAGGACCCAGTTCGGTCAGCGGTTTCAAGGCGCGCAGCAACTGAACCGTGGAGGCATCAGCGCAGGCCACCAGGTTTTGCTCCCGGGCCTGAGCCAGCATCTCGTCGTTCACATCGGCCACCACCAGCGGAATGTCAGCCTCATAACGGTAGGCCGGTGACAGGTCCACCACTACAGCGCCGGCTTCCGCCGCAGCCGGCGCCAGGGCCTGGCTCACCGACGCTCCCGCCGCAAACAGCACCACTTCCACCTGGGAGAAATCGAAATCCTCTGCGGTGCTCACAGTGAGGGTTTTGCCGGCAAACGCGATCTTGCT